>NZ_JBQCYD010000025.1:11532-33095 GCF_052088025.1 Senegalia sp. (in: firmicutes)
AGATGAAGATATGGATATGAATAATGAGTCTTTAGCAAACAGTATTGTTGAAATGGATGGAATAAATGATGCAACTGTAGTGACCATGGATGAAATAGCCTTAGTAGGTGTGGACTTTAATGGTGAAGATAAAATAAGTGATGATATGAAAAAAGATATAGAATCAAAAATAAAAGAAAAAAGTGACAAAATCAGTAAAGTATATATATCTAATGAGCCTGATATGTATGATAGGATAAATACAATATCAAATGACGTTAGAAATGGAAATCCTATTGATGATTTTAGTGACGATATAAGTGAAATGATTGAAAATATAACTCCAAATGGCAAATAATATGAATTTATGAAAAAACTCAGCAAACTTTGCTGAGTTTTTTCATAAACATATACTTGCCTTACATAAATATAAAGTAATAAATGTTTTGGAGGAAATATATGAAAAATTTTAAAAAATACTATAAATATATTTTATTATCTATATTGATTATTTCCATATTGTCATACTTATCCTTTAAAGACCCTATAGAAAGTTTGTCTATAATCATATCTACAATTTGTATGGTAGAAATTTATAATTTAATTAAAAAGAATATTAAATTATCTCTAAAAAAAACCATAGTCATATTTATATTTATTTATAGTTTATTTTTTATAGTATTATTTTCAAATAGATATCAAATACCTACAAAAATTTACAATCCAAATAAGATTAACAATGATACAGCAGTTCTTTTAGTGTATTCAGGAGAAAATACAATGTATTCTTTTAAAAAGGAGATAAGCAGTATATTACTTAGAAACAATAAAAGAGAAATGGTTTTTTATCCTTATAAATTATATGAAGTGAAATCTATTTATAAAAAAATAGGCAAAAGCAAGTATAAATATGAAACAAGAAATATTGAAAAAAATTTATCTTTGATAATTAAAGATGATTACAAATCTTATTTAACATATCTATATGATAATAATTATTTAGAAAAAGAAATATTAAAAATAGTAAAAGATGGGTATCAAAAGATAATAGTTGTTCCTATGTTTTTAAATGATGATTATAATATTATAAACTTAAAAAATAGAGTGGAAAAAATGAATTTATATAATTTTGGTATAGAATATAAATATACAGATACTTTTTGGGAAAGTGAAACATTAATAGATTCATATGTTAAAAATTTAAAGGTAAATCTTAATGATATAAATAAAGTAGGAATTAATCTAGTAGGAATAGCTAAAGATATAAAAGAGAAAAATAATTCTAATGCTATAAAACAAAATATATTATTTAGAAATAAAATTAAAGAGAGATTAGTCGAAGAACTAGGTATTGATTCTGCATTGGTTAAATTATCGTGGTATAATGAGTTAAATCCAAACTTCATATCTAAAAATACAGAGTTGTTTGAATATGGTATTTCTAAATTAATAATTTTACCAACAGATCCTGAGTTAAGTGATTTAATCAAATACAATATTCATAAAAAAACAATAAAAGATAAAGAGTTACCAGAAAGTTTAAAAGTTAAAGTTATAGATGGATTTATTAATGATAATAATATAATCAAAGAAATTATTAAAAAAATCGAATATGTGGATATTCAAAATTGGAAAAACTAGGAGGTAAGTATATTGAACAGAACTAGAGAAAAATTAACTGATGGTGTGTATTTAAATGTAATTAATGCCAATAAATTCAAATCTGAATTAATGAGTATTTATTTTATACTTCCATTAAATAAGGAAGATGCTACATTAAATACTATGATTCCTTTAATACTTAAGAGGGGTAGTAAGGACTATAATACATCTATAAAAATAGAAAAAAGATTAGAAGAATTGTATGGCTCTGATTTAAGTATGAGTGTTACAAAAAAAGGTGAAAAACATGTATTAAGATTTACTATAGAAGGACCTAGAGAAGACTTTGTAGAGTCTAATGATATTTTTAAAAATAAACTGGATATGCTTAAAAGTATAATTTACAATCCATTAATAGAAAACGATGGATTTAAAAAGGAATATGTAAGTCAAGAAAAAAGAAATTTGAAAGATAGAATAGAATCAAGAATAAATGATAAACAACAATATTCAGTGCAAAGAACAATTGAAGAAATGTGCAAAGATGAAAAATATAGTATATATAAATATGGATATATAAAAGATTTAGAAAAAATAGATGAGAAAAACTTATATAAGCACTATTTACATCTTTTAAAACAAGCTAGAATTGAAATAAGTATAGTAAGTGATTTAAATACTGATGAAATAAAGGAAAATATAAAAGAAAAATTTTCATACGGAGAAAGAGTTGAAAATGAACTTAATAGAGAAAAGGTTATATATGACAATATAGAAGAAAAAGTAATAAAAGAAGAAATGGAAATTACACAAGGAAAGTTAAATTTAGCTTATAGAACCAATATTCCTTATGAAGATGAATTATACACTTCATTTTTAGTAGGGAATTATATTTTAGGTGGAGGACCCGACTCTAAACTTTTCATAAATGTACGTGAGGAAAATAGTTTAGCCTATTATGTGTATTCAAGAGTATATAAATATAAATCTATTATGCTTATATCTGCTGGTATTGAATTTGACAAGTATGAAGATGCTTTAAATATAATAAAAGAACAAATTAAACTCATGAAAGATGGAGAGTTTGAAGAAGAAAATATAGAACAGGCAAAAAAAGCAATTATTACTTCTATGAAAACAGTAAACGATGATATTTACTCTATATCTGAATTTTATTTAAGTAAAGTACTTTCAAATGATGAAAAAGACATTAATGAACTTATAGAAAGTGTAAAAAATGTCAATAAAGAGGATATAATAAAAGCTATGAATAAGATAAAATTAGATACAATTTATTTTTTAAAAAACAAGTAAATTGGTAAAGAGGAGAGATTAAAATGGATAGTATTACTACTGTTAAAAATGATATATTAAAAGAAGAGTCATATCTTCACGTTTTAGATAATGGACTTAAAGTATATTTTATTCCTAAACCAGGTTTCACTAAAAAATATGCTATATTTTCTACCAATTATGGTTCAAATGATAACGAATTTGTGCCAATAGGAGAAAAAGAAAGCATTAAAGTACCAGAAGGAATAGCCCATTTTTTAGAGCATAAATTATTTGAAGAAAAAGATGGTAACATCTTTAACGAATTTTCAAAATTAGGTTCATCTGTAAATGCTTTTACAAATTTTAATCAAACAGCATATTTATTTTCTTGTACTGATAATTTCTATAAGAATTTAGAATTATTAGTTTCATTTGTAGAAAATCCATATTTTACAGATGAAAATGTGAATAAAGAAAAAGGTATAATAGCTCAAGAGATAAAGATGTATGATGATAATCCAGGTTGGAAAGTTTTCTTTAATGCTTTAAAAGCTATGTATCATAATCACCCCGTAAGGGAAGATATTGCAGGCACAGTTGAAAGCATAGAAGATATTGATAAAGAAACTTTATATAAATGTTATAATACATTTTATCATCCGAGCAATATGATTTTATCAATAGTTGGAGATGTAGATTTTGAAAAAGCAATTGAAACTATAGAAAAAAATATTAAAAAAGATAGAGAAAGTAAAATTTCTAAAGTTGAAGGAATTTATCCTGATGAGCCAAAAGAAATACAAGAAAGATATATTGAAGATAGTTTGAGTGTGTCAATACCACTATTTAATATAGGTTTTAAAGATATAGATGTAGGATATGATGGAGATGAATTATTAAAGAAAGAAATTGTTAGCAACTTACTTCTGGATATGATTTTTGGAGAATCTACAGAATTTTATAGGGATATGTATGAGGAGGGCTTGATAAATAATAGCTTTAGCTCTCAATTTGTAGCAAGTAAAACATATGCACATTCTATAATTGGAGGAGAATCTGAAAAACCAAAAGAAGTCTTAGATAAAATAATAGAATATATAAATAGATTAAAAGAAGACGGTTTAAATGAAGAAGATTTTGAAAGGATTAAAAATAAAATGATAGGTCATCATATAATGAGTTTTGATTCCTTAGAGTATATAGCAAATAGTTTTATTAAATATGAATTTCAAAATTCATCTTTATTTAACTATATAAATATATTAAAAGATATAAAATTTAAAGATATAGAAAAAAGAATTAAGGAACATTTTACTGATGAAAATTATATATTATCTGTTATAAAACCAAAATAGTTTTATTGACTTTAAAAAGAATATATTATAATTTAATTATAGCTACTATTTAAATAGTAGCTATAATTAAATTAAGGAGGTATTTAAATGGATCCAGTAGCATTTGAAATATTCGGGCTATCAATTAGGTGGTATGGTATTTTTATAGCTTCAGGAATGATAATTGGAGCTCTTATAGCAGTAAAAGAAGCAAGGAGAGTAGGCTTTGATGAAGAAGAACTAATCAATATGCTCATTTTTGCAATACCAATGGCAATAGTTGGTGCTAGAATTTATTATGTAATATTTAAATGGGATTATTACCAAGGAAATATTTTAGAGATGATTAATATTAGATCAGGTGGACTTGCAATACATGGGGGAATAATAGGGAGTGTGTTAACTGCTATAATATATTGTAAAATCAGGAAAATAAATTTTTGGAAATTAGCTGATATAACAGCTCCAAGCATAATACTTGGCCAAGCTATAGGAAGATGGGGAAATTATGCTAATAAAGAAGCTCATGGTGGTCCTACAGATTTACCATGGGCTATTAGTGTAAATGGTGAGAATGTCCATCCTACTTTTTTTTATGAATTTATATGGAATATTCTTGTGTTCGTATTTCTTGTATGGTTTCGCAAAAATAAAAAGACATCAAATGGAGAAGTTTTCCTGCTTTACTTAGCATTATATTCTGTTGGGAGATTTTTTATAGAAGGACTTAGGACAGATAGTCTAATGTGGGGACCTTTTAGAGTTGCTCAATTAATAAGTATAGTATTAATTGTTTTTTCTGGGATGTTATTTTTCATAAAAAGAAAAGATGAAAATGTAGAATAGTGTCACTTATTGTAATAAATAGTCTTTTTATTTTTAAATAAGGTAGAATTATATAATAGTTTTAAGATAATTTGTATTTTTTTGATTTATTATGTGTTTTTTACTCTTTTTCTAAATTGACATTTTAATTTTAAAACAATAAAATGAAATTGTTAAGAAAATGAGAGGAGTTAAAATGACAATAAATGAAAAGATAAAATTTTATAGGGAAGAGCTAAATCATCTTATTTCAAAAGAGGCAAATTATGATGAAATATATAAACTAAGTATTCGGATAGATGATTTGATTATAAATTATTATAAGCAACAAAAAAAGTAAAAGTAAGATGATTTAAAAGACATTTTGGTATATATCAAGATGTCTTTTTTTGTTGCTTAAAAATATAATAAAAAGCATAAAAAAATAAAGGATTTTTAAAATTAATATAGAAGTAATATAAAGTGGTTAAAAGTGGTGGTTTGTGGTAAAATTATAATAAAGGTGGGGTGTAGGTATGTTTATAGGTGAATATAGTCATTCTATTGATAAAAAATCCAGAATAATAATACCTGCAAAATTTAGAAGTGATTTAGGAAATACTTTTATCTTAACTAAAGGATTGGATAATTGTCTCTTTATATATCCTGAAGATGAATGGGTTATATTAGAAAACAAATTGAAAACCTTGCCACTTACTAGAAAAGATGCTAGAGCTTTTGTAAGATTTTTCTTTTCTGGTGCTACAGAATGTGAATTAGATAAACAAGGTAGAATTTTAATTCCTAATAGTTTGAAAAAACATGCTAAATTAGATAAAGAAGCTACAATAATAGGAGTTTCAAATAGGGTTGAAATTTGGAGTAGGGATGAATGGGAAGATTATAATAATGATGATGATTTAAGCTATGAAAATATAGCAGAGAAGATGTCAGAATTAGGAATATAATAACCATAATAATTTAAGAGGTGAAATAAATGGAATTTAAGCATATATCAGTTTTGCTAGAAGAATCTTTAGAAGCTTTAGAAATAGATAAAGATGGGATATATATAGATGGTACTATGGGTGGAGCAGGACATTCCATGGAAATTGTAAAAAAACTAGATAAGGGAAAATTGATAGGAATAGATCAAGATATCAATGCAATAAATAAATCAAAAGAAATATTAAAGGAATATAAAGATAAGGTTATATTAGTACATGATAATTTTAAAAACATAAAAAACATATTAAAAGATCTAGGTATAGAAAAAGTAGATGGAGTTTTACTTGATCTTGGTGTTTCTTCTTATCAATTAGATACAGCTGCTCGAGGCTTTTCATACCATCAAGATGCACCTTTGGATATGCGCATGAATGAAGAAGAAGGTATTTCTGCAAGGGATGTAATAAATAATTATAGCTTAGAAGATCTAGATAAAGTGGTAAAAGAATATGGAGAAGAAAGATGGTCAAAAAGAATAGCCCAATTCATTGTAGATGCTAGAAAAGAAAAATTGATAGAAAGCACAGGAGAACTTGTGCAAATCATAAAAAATGCTATTCCAAAAGCAGTTAGATCTGATGGCCCACATCCTGCTCGTAGGACTTTTCAAGCAATTCGAATAGAGGTTAATCAAGAGTTAGAAATATTAAAACAAGCCATAATAGATATAGTAGATTCTTTAAATGAAAAAGGAAGAGTAAGTATAATAACATTTCATTCTTTAGAAGATAGGATTGTAAAAGAAACATTTAAATATTTATATAAAGATTGTATTTGTCCTAAAGAATTTCCAATATGTACATGTGAAAAAAGAAGAGAGATAAAAATAATAAATAAGAAACCCATATTGGCTTCAAAAGAGGAATTGACAGAAAATAAAAGAGCTAGAAGTGCTAAACTTAGAATAGCAGAAAAGATATAGTGTTCTAAAAATAGAAAGAGGTGAATAAATTGGTAGTAGCAAAAAAAGAATTTGAAATGTATGATTTTAAAAAAACAAGCCCTGAAAAAAATAAAAAAAATAAAAAACCAAATAAAAACAATACTCATATAAAATTGAAGTTGTTTTTATATTCTACATTAGTACTTACTATAGCTATAGTAGTATTACTTAGATTTGCACATATTTCTAAACTACAATATGATTTATCTAAAGTCCAAACAGAAGTTACAGAGTTACAAAAGGAAAAACAAAGTATTTCTATTGACCTTGCAAAGGCAAAAGATTCTAGATGGATAGAAGTTGTAGCTATGAATGCTTTGAGCATGAATTATCCAAATGAAAATCAAAAGGTATATGTAGATTTAAATAAAAAAGATTAATAAAAACAAATGAAGAACCCTTTACTTAAGATAAGAAAATGAAAAATAATTAAGTATATAGGAGGTCTTCATAATTGACATCATCAAGTATTATAAGTAAAAAAAGATTAGTATTTATATTGATATTTTGTATAATTTCTATAGTCTTATTTATAAGTAGATTAGTTCATATACAATTAATACAAGGCTTAGAGTTTAGAGAAAAAGCTTTAGAGCAATGGTCTAGAAATATACCAGTTCCAGCTAAACGAGGAATTATTTATGATAGAAATAAAAATACATTAGCTACTAATATAAGTAGTTATACTGTATGGTCAAGACCTGCAGATATATTAGATGCTAAAAAACAATCAAAAAAGATAGCTGATGTACTAGATATGGACTTAGAAGAAGTATATGAGAATGTAACTAAGAAACAGAGTTTATCAATAATAAAAAAATGGATAAGTAAAGAAGATGCTGATAAAATAAGAAGTTTAAAAATAAAAGGCATTGAAGTTGTAGATGATAATAAAAGATACTATCCATTAGGAAATTTTGCATCACATATATTAGGTTTTACTGATATAGATAATTTTGGTTTATATGGTATTGAAAAAACATATGATTCAAAACTTACAGGAGTAAATGGAAGATGGATTAAAATGGTTGATGGCAAACAAAAACAATTGCCTTATGAAAATGAAGGATTTTTTGAACCACAATCAGGCGATAATATAGTACTTACTATTGATGAAACTATGCAACATTTAGCTGAAAAAGAAGCACTGCAAGCATTAGTAAAGAATAAAGCTAAAAATGTATCTGTAATATTGATGGATTCTAACAATGGGGATTTGTTAGCTATGGCTACCAAACCTGATTATGATCCTAATAATAGAAATAAATTATTATTTAATCCTGAAGAAAGCTGGAAACCTTTAGATAGTGAAGGAATAGATGAATATAAAGATATACCATGGGATCAAAAATCAAAATTACTTTATGAAAGCTGGAGAAATTTTTCCATTAATGATAATTATGAACCTGGTTCTACATTTAAAATAATTACAGCAGCGGCAGGCTTGGAAGAAAAAGTAATTACAGAGGAAAGCACTTTTCATTGTGATGGTTATGTTACACAAATTAAGGGAGCAAAAATAAAGTGTTGGAGATATTATAATCCTCATGGAAGTCAGACCTTTGTAGAAGGAGCACAAAATTCATGCAATGAAGTATTTGTAAGCATTGGTCTTAAATTAGGAGAAGAAAAAATGCATGAATATGTGGAAAAATTTGGATTTGGAGAGAAGACTGGGATTAATTTAACTGGGGAAACATCTGGAATAGTAAGACCTCTTAAACAAATGAAAAAGGTTAATTTAGCAACTGTTTCATTTGGTCAAGGTATTTCTGTAACCCCTATACAAATGGTTTCTGCTATATCAGCAGTAGCTAATGGCGGTAATTTAATGAAACCTAAAATAATGAAAGAAATAACTAATCATAAGGGTAAATTATTAGAAGAAAATGAAGATAGTATAATAAGAAATGTTATATCAGAAGATACTTCAAAACGTCTTTTGAAAATATTAGAATCTGTAGTCTTTAAAGGAAGCGGAAGCAAAGCTTATAAAGCAGGATATAAAATCGGAGGCAAAACTGGTACTGCTCAAAAAGTCATAGATGGAAGATATGCTAATGGAAAATATATTGCTTCTTTTGCAGGTATTGCTCCAGTAGATGACCCTAAAGTTGTAGCTTTGGTTGTAATAGATGAACCAAGTGCTGGAGTCTACTATGGAGGACAGATTGCTGCACCTGTTGCAGGGAATATATTAAAAGGAGCACTGGACTATTTAGATTATACACCTGAATTAACACAAGAAGAAAAAGAGGAATATGAAAACAATTTGATTTTAGTACCTGATTTAAAAGGTATTAGTATAAGTGAAGCTTCAAAAAAATTAAAAGAAATTGGATTAAATCATGTTACAGATATAGTTACACCTAAAGAAGAAGATAAAGTAATAGATCAAATACCAAAAGCTGGGACAGAAGTAAAAAAAGATGAAATAATTGAATTATACTTAAAAAATAAACCTTTGAATAACAATAGGTAAAAAATGAGACAACTTCAATTATGTATTTCAGAGGTTGTTTTTTACGATATTATAATAGATTAGTATAAAAAAATATGTTATTATTATAGAAGTGTGTTTGTATTAGTTCAAAGAATTAAAACACTAGAAAAAATCAACAAGTTAGATACTTGAGAGGAGAAAGAAATGTTAGATTATATAGACGTAATAAGAATCATAGGTATTTCATTCATAATAGCTTTATTGCTAGGACCTTTAACAATACCATTGCTTAAAAAATTAAATGTAGGTCAAAGTATAAGGGAAGAAGGTCCTAAAAGCCATATTAAAAAAAGTGGTACTCCTACAATGGGAGGAATAATTTTTTTAATAGCTGCTATAATAACATCATTGACCTCAGGAATCATCAATAAAGATTTATCTGTATTAATATTTTCTACACTAGGATTTGGTTTAATAGGTTTTATAGATGACTTTATAAAGGTAGTACTTAAAAGAAATTTAGGACTTCGAGCATATCAAAAATTATTAGCACAAATATTGATTGCAGTATTGCTAGTATTATATCAAACTAACACTGCATCTCAAGGTACTGAGATAATAGTTCCATTTCTAAATAATTTTTATTTAGACTTAGGTGTTCTTTATCTCCCCTTTATAATATTTGTAGTTGTAGGTACAGTAAATAGTGTCAACCTAACAGATGGATTAGATGGACTTGCAACAGGTATTACATTAATAATACTTGCGTTTTTTAGTTTGGTTGCCTTAAAAATGGGATATGGTGCAGTAACTGTATTTTCTGCTGCACTTGCTGGAGGATGTCTTGGTTTTTTAAAATACAATTCACATCCTGCCAAGGTCTTTATGGGAGATACTGGTTCTCTTGCCCTAGGTGGTGGTGTAGCTGCTATAGCAATAATACTAAAGCTACCTTTAATATTACCTATAGTAGGAGGAGTTTATTTTGCAGAAACATTATCTGTAATCTTACAAGTTTTAAGCTTTAAACTTACAGGTAAGAGAATATTTAAAATGAGTCCACTTCATCATCATTTTGAATTGTCAGGTTGGAAGGAAACAAAGGTTGTAATTATATTCTGGAGTGTAACAGTTTTACTTTGCTTGTTTGGATTGTTATCACTTAATTATTATATCTAAAGTAGGTGGTTAAAATGAATATTGAAAATAAAAATATATTAATATTAGGTTTGGGAGTAAGTGGAGTTGCGAGCGCTAAAGCTTTAAATAAATTAAAAGCAAATATAACTATAAATGACTCCAAGGCTAAGGAAGAACTTGAAAAACATATAGAAGAATTAAATAATATTGATATAAGATATTGTTTAGGTGTGAATAATATAAATTTGGATAATATAGATTTAATAGTCAAAAGTCCTGGAATTAAAAATTCAGTTCCTATAATTCAAGATGCAATTAAAAAAGATATTGAAGTTATAACAGATATTGAACTTGGATATAGGCTATTTAAAAACAAAATAATTGCTATAACAGGTACAAACGGTAAAACAACAGCAACTACATTGGTTGGTAGAATATTTAAAGATGCTGGAATAAATGCTCATATTTCTGGAAATATTGGTATAGGTATATTGTGGGAATTAGTTAATTCTAAAAAGGAAGATATTTTTATAATAGAATCTAGTAGTTTTCAACTAGAAAATACTTATGATTTCAAGCCAAATATAAGCACTATAATAAATTTAAAATCAGATCATTTAGATTGGCATGGGAATTATGAAAATTATAAAAATGCTAAAATGAAGATATTTAAAAATCAAGATGAGAATGATTTCACTATATTAAACTATGATGATTTAGAAGTAAGAGAATTAGAAAAACAAATGAAATCTAAAACTGTATTTTTTAGTGGTAGAGAAAAATTAAAAAATGGTATATTTATAGATTGTAATAATATAGTTTATAGTGATGGTATTAAAAATATAAATATAATTAAATTAGACGATATAAAGATACCAGGCAAACATAATATTGAAAATATAATGACTGCAATAGGGATAGCACTTGCTTTTGATATTGATATAAATAGTATAAGAAAAACAATATCTGAATTTGAAGGTGTGGAACATAGATTAGAATTTGTAGATGAGATTGAAAATGTAAGATATTATAATGATTCAAAAGGAACAAATATTGCTGCATCTATTCAGGCTATAAAATCACTAGATGGACCTATAATATTAATTGCAGGAGGTTATGATAAAAATTCAACATATGATGAATTTATTGAAGCTTTTGATGGAAAAATAAGTGCATTAATACTCCTTGGACAAACAGCTAGTAAAATTAAAAAAAGTGCTGAAAAATATGATATAAAAAATATCTATATTGTCAATAATATGAAAGAAGCTGTAAATAAAGCATATTCTTTAGCTGGGTATAAATCTAATGTTTTATTATCTCCAGCATCAGCTAGTTGGGGGATGTATAACAATTACGCAGAAAGAGGAGATGACTTTAAAAATAGAGTCAAAAATTTGAGGAGGAACCTTAATGACCAAAAAAGCTAGTGATTTCACACTAATGATTTCTACTATTATTTTGGTATTCATAGGAATTATAATGGTATTTAGTTCTAGCTATCCAGATGCCTATTATAAAATGAATAATCCCTATTATTTTCTAAAAAAACAATTAATTTTTGCTGTATTAGGATTATTTGTAATGATATTTTTTATGAATTTTAAATACAATCGACTTGCCAAACTATCTAAACTTATTTTTTTAGGTGCAATAATTTTAGATGCTCTTTTATTTACACCCCTTGGCGTTGAATCTGGTGGAGCTACTAGGTGGGTTAGAATATTTGGTAATACAATAATGCCTTCAGATGCTATAAAATTTGCAGCTATAGTATTAATGGCTACTTTTTTAGCAAAGAAAAAAGATGGCATAAGAAATTTTTGGAATGGTCTTCTACCAGCACTTATTATAATTGGATTTTCAGCTGCACTTATAATCATTCAACCAGACTTAAGTACTAGTGCAACACTTGCAGTTACTTTAGTTGCAATGTTATTTATAGCTGGTGCAAAAATGAGTCATTTAATGGGAATAGGAGCTATTGGAATAGCGGGACTTGGCTTTGCAATAGCAGGAGAATCATATAGACTTAAAAGAATGATGGTATTTATGGATCCATTTAAAGATCCAACTGGTGCTGGATGGCAAGTTGTTCAGTCTTTATATGCACTAGGTTCTGGAGGGTTATTTGGTGTTGGTCTTGGTAAAAGTAAGCAAAAGTTCTTTTATTTATCAGAACCTTATAATGACTTCATTTTTTCTATTATAGGAGAAGAATTAGGTTTTGTTGGTAGCGTTATAGTTATTATTTTATTTTTAATAATAATTTGGAGAGGTATAAAGATTGCATTAACTGCCAAGGATTTATTTGGATGTTATTTAGCATCTGGAATCACTGCGCTTATTGCTATACAAGCACTCATACATATTGGTGTAGTCACTAGTTCCTTGCCACCTACAGGCATACCCCTTCCATTTGTAAGCGCAGGAGGAACTTCGCTTGTTATGTTTATGGCAAGTGTTGGAATACTTTTGAATATATCAAGACATGTATCTTTAGATAGGAGTTGAAAAGATGAAATATTTAATAACAGGCGGAGGTACTGGAGGACATATATCTCCAGCTTTAGCTATTGCTAAAAAAATAAGACAAGAAAACAAAGATGCTAAAATACTATATGTAGGTACCAATAACAGTATGGAATCAGAATTAGTACCAAGAGAAGGATTTGATTTTAAAGGTATAAGAGTTAAAGGTTTTGAAAGAAAACTATCTATTGATACTATAAAATCTGTAAAAGAATTATTTTTAGGCTTAAATGATGCTAGAAAAGTTATAAAAGAATTTGCTCCAGATATTGTTATAGGAACAGGAGGCTATGTATGTGGTCCAGTAGTTTTAACTGCATCTTTAAAAAAGATACCTACACTCATACACGAACAAAATGCCTTACCTGGTGCTACAAATAGAATATTATCTGGTTTTGTAGATAAAATAGCAGCAAGCTTTGAAGAAAGCAAAAAATACTTTAAAAATGAAAGCAAAGTTACCTTAACAGGTAATCCTGTTAAAATGGACTTTTTTGATATAGAAAAAGAAGAAGCTTATTCAAAATTAAATGTAGATAGAAATAAAGATTTTGTAATTTCCTTAGGCGGCAGTGGTGGCCAAAAGAGTTTAAATGATTCAGTAATAGGAGTAATTGAAAAAAATATAAACAATGATAACTTAGAACTATTTCATATAACTGGTAAAAGACATTATGAAAAATTTATGCAAGAGTTGAAAAATAGAGGTATAAATAATTTGCCTGAAAATATAAATGTAGTTCCATATTTTTATGATATGCCAAGTGGTTTTAAAATAGCAGATTTAGTAATAACAAGTGCAGGAGCTATAACACTTGCTGAGGTGACAGCAATTGGGCTTCCAAGTATTGTAATACCCAAAGGATATACTACAGGTAATCATCAAGAGTATAATGCACGTGCCATAGAAAAATCAGGTGCTGGTATCATGATATTGGATAAAGATGTGACGGCTGAGAAATTAAATGATGAAATGATATCTTTACTTAAAAATAAAGAGAGACTTATTCAAATGAGTATGAATAGTAAAAAATTAGGTAAAAAAGATGCAAGTGATAAAATATATAATATGATATTAGAAATTATATAGTTAGTCACACCTCTTAGTTATATGCATAAAATATAATATAGTTTACATATAACTATTTTTATATCATGGAGGTGCCTAAATGTCTAAATATATAATAGAAGGGAGCAACAAGCTAGCAGGTGAGATTACTGTAAGAGGAGCAAAAAATTCAGTGCTACCAATACTTGCTGCTTCAATTTTAAATAATAATATGAATATAATTTTTAATATACCTGATATAAGTGATTTAAAAGTCATGGTTAAAATATTAAAAGCTATAGGTTGTAAAGTAAGTGTTGTTGAAAATATTGTAACTATTGATTCTAGAAATTTAGATACAGTAAGAATTCCAGAAGAACTAGTTAGAGAAATGAGATCATCTATAATACTTATGGGAGCAATGCTATCACGTGCAGGAGAAGTTGAAGTCTCATATCCTGGAGGCTGTGAAATTGGTGTAAGACCAATTGATTTTCATCTTAAAGCATTAAAACAATTAGGTGCTGAGATAGAAGAATCACATGGTTTTATATATTGCAAGGGAAAGAATTTAAAAGGAGCAGACATACAATTAGATTATCCAAGTGTTGGAGCTACTGAAAATATAATGTTAGCTAGTATAAGAGCAAAAGGAACTACTTTTATACGTAATGCTGCAAGAGAGCCTGAGATAATTGATTTAGAAAACTTTTTAAATGCCATAGGTGGAAAGGTATATGGAGCTGGAACTAGTGTAATAAGAATAGATGGAGTAAATAGTTTGAGTAGCGTTGAGCATACTATAATTCCAGATAGAATAGTTGCTGGTACATATATGGTAGCCTCAGCAATTACTAAAGGTGAAATAATATTAAAAAATATTCAAGTTGAACATATACAATCAATAATTGCCAAATTAAGAGAAACAGGTTGTTCTATATATAATAATTGTACTACTTTAAAAATTATAGGACCTAAGAATATAAGTCCTATTGAATCTTTACAAACTATACCCTATCCAGGATTTCCAACAGATATGCAAGCTCAAATGATGGCCTTATTAACCTTATCAAATGGAACAAGTGTAGTATCAGAAACTATATTTGAAAATAGATTTAAGCATGTTTCTGAACTGGTGAGAATGGGTGCAAACATACGAACACTGAGTAATGTAGCTGTCATAAAGGGTGTAGGAGAATTAACAGGTGCAAAAGTTACAGCAAAGGATTTAAGAGGTGGAGCAGCTTTAGTCTTAGCAGGTCTTGCTGCAGAAGGAACTACTATAGTAGACAATATATCTCATATAGATAGAGGATATGAAAAGTTAGAACAAAATCTATTGTCTATAGGAGCTAATATAAGAAGAACTAAATAAGCAGCTTTTAGCTGCTTATTAGAATTTTAAGAAATGTACAAGCTATGGAGGCTATTATGAAAAAACAATATAAAGTTGATAAAAAATTAAAAAAGAAAAGAATAGTAGTTATGATTATGTTATCAATATTTTTTATAGCACTATTATTTATGATACTTCTTACTCAAACTACATTATTTACTATTAAAAATATTAATATAGAAAATAATAATGTAATAGAAAAAGAAAAGATAATATTGGCTTCTGGAATAACTAGAGGTGAAAATATATTTAAAATCAATAAAAAGACTATAGAAAAAAACTTATTAAATCATCCTTATATTAAAACAGCAACCATTAAAACAAAATTTCCAGATAGTATAAATATTGATATAACTGAAAGGAAAGAGACCCTAGTTTATGATAATAATGGGAATTATATCTATATTGATAATGAAGGAGTTATACTAAATAACTTATCCACTAAAAAAGATAAAAACATACCTATATTAGAATCAGATGATAAACTTGATCCTAAAGAAGATGAATATATTTCTAATATTTTAAAACTATTAAATGAACATAATAAAAATAAATATGAATTTAATATAGAAAAAATAATTAAACAAAATAAACATACTACTTTAGTCCTAAGTTCTGGAATTAAAGTTGCATTAGAAGGAGTAAATGATATAGAATATAAATTAGGATTTATAGAAAAAATAGTAAATGATTTAGAAGAAAAAAACATAAGAGCTAAAGAAATACAATTTAATAGAGGTAAAAACCCTATAGTTGTCAAATAGGATTAGGAGGTAACTGATGAAAAATCTAGTTTCAAAGTCTTTAATAGTTACAGTATGTGTAATACTTGGTATAATAATTGCCATTCAATATAAAACAGTAAATAGTTTGGTAGGGCCTGATTTCGTTCCTAGTCAAAAAAACAAGGAATTAGTAAATCAAGTATCAAAAGTAGAAGAAGAAAAGGAAGCCTTGATGAATGAACTTACCAATTTAGAAAACAAGGTTCAAAAATATGAATCAGAAGTATCAGAAGAGAGTGATTATGTAAAAGAACTATCTAAAGAGCTTTCAAAATATAAAATGTTTGCAGGTTATACAGAAGTAGAAGGTGAAGGTGTAGAAATAATTATTAATAATCCTGATTCTGATGATGCATATGGTTATCCTATTTCTATAGTAGAAGATTATGAATATTTACTTGATACCATAAGTTATCTTAATGTTACAGGTGCAGAAGCAATATCTATAAATGATTTAAGATATACATCATTTACAGAAATGCTCATGGCAGGTGATCATTTAAATATTAATAATAAACCAATAGGTTCACCTATAATAATAAAAGCAATAGGACCTGCTGATGATTTTAAAGCTGCGCTAGAGATGAATAGAGGGATAGTTGATTTGTTACAAAGTTATGGCTATAAAGTGGAAATAAATAAAAAAGAAAATGTGAAAATACCAAGATATACTGAGATAAAAGAATTTAAATATGCTGAACCTATATCTGAAGAATAGACCGAGGAGGTCTTAATATGAATAAGTATGTTGTTAAAGGAATAATTTTTTTATTGTGTTTAGCACTTGGTATAATTATTCCTAATCAAATAAGAAATAATGTAGGGGATAATTCTTTTGTAACATTAAACACAATAAAACAAACACAAAATGATTTAGAAAAGATTAATAGTGAAGTTATTAATATAAAAAAGATTATAAAAGAAGAAGAAAAAAAGCTTGAAGAAATAAAAAATGTAGACAACACAAAAGGAGTAGTAGAATTATTAGAATCAGATATAGAAAAATTCAGAAATTTATCAGGATTTAATGATTTAAAGGGCCCTGGTATTATAATTAGAATACAAGATAGCTCTGAGGATTTTATTATTGGAGAAAGTGATTCAAGTGGGATAGTCCATGATGCTGACATTCAAAATATATTAAATAATTTAAAGGTAGCAGGGGCAGAAGCAATAGATATAGGGGGACAAAGAGTTTTATTTAACTCTAGAGTTAGTTGTCAAGGACCAGTTATAAGAGTGAATAAAAAGAATTTAGTAGCACCATTTATTATAAAAGCCATAGGAGATTCAAAAAAATTATATGCTGCAATAAATGCTCCTGGTACTTATGGTAGATATTTAAAAGATGCTAGGGATTTAGAAATTGAAAGTGAAGAAAGAGAATTTATCATTGTACCAAGATATAATGAAAAATTAGAAATAAAATATATAAAATCTATAGAAGAAGGTGAATAATTTGTTAATTGCATTATTTGGTATTATTTTAGGAGTCATAGTAGGATTATATATACCTGTTACTTTTTCACTAAGTTATTCCACATATATGTCTGTTGCAATACTTGCTTGTATGGATTCAGTTTTTGGTGGAGTTCGTTCATCACTTGAAGATAAGTTTAATTCAGGTATATTTATATCTGGTTTTATTGGAAATGCAATTTTAGCAGCACTTCTTGCATATATAGGAGATAAATTAGGAGTTCCTCTATATTATGCTGCAATATTTGCATTTGGAATAAGACTTTTCAACAATTTTGCTATAATAAGGAGATTCTTTTTCAATAAACAACATTTGAATGATTAATAAAACACTGATATAATTATATCAGTGTTTTAAAATAATATAGAAAAATTTTAAATTTAATAACAATAATACAAGATAATGTGGTAAAATATACTAAAGCTTTAAATTTATAATAAAAGCAGGAAGTTATTAATTTATGTAGAATATAGTATGTATAGAAAGTCTAAAGAGTAAATTAGATGATTATAAGAAACCAATAAAAAATGATAAATACGTAATAAGGGGGTTAAATTGTGTTTGAATTTGATGTAGATATGGAACAATTCGCTCAAATAAAAGTAGTAGGTGTAGGTGGCGGTGGTAATAACGCTGTAAATAGAATGATTGATGAAGGAGTTAAGGGTGTTAATTTTATTGCTATAAATACTGATAGACAAGCTCTTCATTCTTCACAGGCAGATATAAAAATTCAAATTGGCGAAAAATTAACTAGGGGATTAGGTGCTGGAGCTAATCCAGACATAGGTAAAAAGGCTGCTGAAGAAAGTAGAAATGAAATCCAACAAGCCCTAGAAGGAGCAGATATGGTATTTATAACTGCTGGAATGGGTGGAGGTACAGGTACTGGAGCAGCACCTGTAGTAGCAGAAGTTGCAAAAGAAATGGAAATACTTACAGTAGGAGTAGTAACAAAGCCTTTTATGTTTGAGGGAGGAAGAAGAAGTACTCATGCTGCAAAAGGTATTGAGGAATTAAAAACTAAGGTTGATACATTAGTGACAATACCAAATGATAGATTACTACAAATTGTAGAAAAAAAGACTTCAATAATGGATGCATTTAAAATAGCAGATGATGTTTTAAGACAAGGTATCCAAGGTATATCAGATCTTATAGCTGTACCTGGACTTGTAAACCTGGACTTTGCTGATGTTACAACTATAATGTTAGACCAGGGACTTGCACATATGGGCATTGGTAGAGCAAATGGAGAAAATAGGGCTACTGAAGCTGCAAAACAAGCTATACATAGTCCCCTACTTGAAACTTCAATTGAAGGAGCTAGTGGAGTACTTCTTAATATAACTGGTGGATCAAATCTAGGATTATTTGAAGTAAATGAAGCGGCTGACCTTATAAAACAAAATGTAGACCCAGATGCTAACATAATTTTTGGAGCGGTAGTAGATGAAAGTTTAAAAGATGATATTCAAATAACTGTAATTGCTACAGGATTTAATAATAACCCTAAAGAAAATATATCACCTAGTATTTTGAAAAATTCTATGGAAAAAAATGAATCTTATAAAGATGTTAGTAAAGAAGACAATACAAAAAAAGATGAAAAAGATAAAAAAGATGAATTAGATATTCCAACTTTTTTAAGAAGACGTAATAAATAAATTTTAATATCAAGACTCATTTCGGATGACGAAATGGGTCTTTTTTCGACTTCAGACTTTGACATAATTTTAAATAAATATCTTATATAATAGGAATAAATGAATTGATAAATGCATAAATGTTAAGTAGGAGATTTTAATATGCATAGATAAAATACGTTTAAAGGGGGCTTAACTTTGTACATCTATGCTGAATATTTATTAATAGAAAATTTTATAATTAATTATATAATATTATATGTCACAAAAAGATTTACGAGAACAGATACACACATGGTGAGAATAATATTATCTGCACTTTTGGGATCAATTTATACTTTAATTGTATTTATCCCTAGTTTGCAGTTTATGGCAAATGTTGTTGATAAAATATCTATTTCTATTGTATTAATAATAATAGCATTTAATCCCTTGAGGATTAAAAAATTGATGAAATTATTTGCTACATTCTATACAGTATCTTTTGTATTTGCTGGAGGATCTTTTGCACTTTTTTATTTGACTAATTCCAAGGTATATTTTGGTGAAGGTATTTTTTATATAAAAAATATAAGTAGATTAAAACCATCTATATTAATTATTGGAATAATTATATCAATAATATTCTATAAAATAGCATCTCAATTTATTTATGGAAAAATCAATAAAGAAAATATGTATGTTAATTTAACTGTTAAATTAAAAGATAAAAAAGTAAAGTTTAAAGGGCTTGTGGATACTGGGAATTCCCTAATGGATCCAATAACTAATATACCAGTTATAATAGTAGAATTTTCTGCTATAAAGGAACTCTTACCATATTCTATACAAGAAATATTTACTATAAATAATGAAGATGATTTAAATATAATCTCAAAAGTAATGTATAAAAGTGATGAAAAGATTAAATTTAGGCTCATACCATTTAAATCCATAGGCAAAAACAATGGAATGTTACTAGGATTTAAACCAGATAGGGTAATTATTGAGAACAATGAAGACAAGCAAATTTCAGATATTGTAATAGGGATTTATAATAATCATTTAACAAAAGATAATGATTATGCAGCCTTACTACATCCTGAAATAATAAACTAATTGGAGGCGTTTATAATGAAAAGGTTCTTTAAGATAATGAAATTAAAAATAAAAATTGGCTATATAAAACTAGCTAAAAAAATAGGTCTATATGAAGCTGAAGAAATATTTTATATAGGTGGTAGTGAGACATTACCTCCTCCATTAGAACCAGAAGAAGAAAAATACCTTATATCAAGGGTGGAAAGCGATGATAGTGTTAAGTCTATATTGATAGAGAGAAACTTGAGATTAGTTGTATACATATCAAGAAAATTTGAAAATACTGGAATAGGAATAGAAGATTTGATATCAATAGGATCTATTGGACTTATAAAAGCAGTAAATACTTTTAAACCAGATAAAAAAATAAAGCTTGCAACCTATGCTTCAAAATGTATAGAAAATGAAATTTTAATGTATTTGAGAAAAAACAACAAGATTAAAACTGAAATTTCTTTTGATGAACCTTTAAATACAGATTGGGATGGAAATGAATTATTATTATCAGATATTCTGGGAACAGATAATGATATAATTTTCAAATTATTAGAAGAAGAAATAGATAAGGAGTTATTAATTGAAGCTATGGGTTCATTATCAGAAAGAGAAAGAAAAATAATGGAACTTAGATTTGGCATAAAAAAAACTGGAGAAGAAAAAACTCAAAAAGAAGTTGCAGATATTTTAGGAATATCACAATCATATATTTCAAGACTTGAAAAGCGTATAGTAAGAAGATTACAAAAAGAAGTAAGTAAAATGGTATAGCATGCAAACTGTATGCTATTTCTTTTTTTGTAAATAATATTATTAAAGCAACACCTTAATATGAAAAATTAACCAATTATATTTTGTATAAAAAATCAAGCTAAGGTAATAATTTATAGTGAAAGGGGTAGATCATCTAGAAGGGAATGAGCATAATTGTACATTAACAAAGTAGAAATTTGTGGAGTAAATACAGCAGAATTACCCGTATTAACTAATAAGGAAATGAGAAAGTTATTTGATAGATAGTGCTAGTATATAAATAGGTCAACCTAAACATAATAAATTCTATTTCTGATA
>NZ_JBQCYD010000026.1:0-31265 GCF_052088025.1 Senegalia sp. (in: firmicutes)
ATCTATGTGATGACTATACACTTAGATTTGAAATACCAAAGTATGGTGTGAAGAAGTAAGAATCTTAGGCTCAAAACCCCTCGTAAATGAGGGGTTTTGCCTTTGCAAAATCTTGCTATAATATAGTAAATAAGATACAATATATAATAGAAGAAACAGTAGAATCTGCACTAAAAAAAGATGATTTTAGGTAATAATCAGAGAGTATAGTAAAATAGATTATGGATGATAGCATCATTATGATTCTATCATTTTTGTTTAAAATATAAATATATTGACATTTACTATATTTAGAATAAAATAAATAGAGTAAATAATAATAGGGAAGGATTGAAGATATGCAAGGTGTTAGCATAGTAATTCCTGCTTATAATGAAGAAAAATCTATTCGAAATTTATTAGATAAACTTAAATTAAATATAGGTAATATAAAGTATGAAGCGGAAATAATAATTGTAGATGCAAACTCAAATGATAGAACAGTTAGAAATATTATAGAATGGAAAAAACATAACTCAAATGTAGAAGTCAAAATTATAGAAGAGAAGAGCATTACATATCCTGGTAAAGGTAGAAATATAGGAGTGGAAAACTCTAAATATAATTATATTGCCTTTATAGATTGTGGAATAGTTCCTGAAGAAAATTGGCTTGAGAAATTGTTAGAACCCTTTAAAAAAGATAGGAAAATTGAAGTTGTATGGGGAATTAGCAAATCACTTGCATATAGCGATTGGGAAAGGGCTTTTTCTAAAGTTATAGAAGCTAAAAATAATGAAGAGAGAATAGTAAGAAGTTCTGCCATTAAAAAAAATGTTTTTAAAAAAATAGATGGATTTGAACCTGATTTACGTTCAGCAGAAGACTTAATTTATATAGATAAATTAAAAAAATTAAATATAAATGAATATTTTGTAGATGCCAAAGCTTATTATACCGGATATCCTAAAGATGGTTATGAAGCATTTAAAAAATGGACTAGATATACTAAAGATAGTGTGAAAGCTGGATATATTAAAAGAAAATTAATATTATCTATAGCTTTAATACTATTCTATACTGGTTCATCTATTGTTTTTTTTATTCTTTCTAAAAATATATTATTATATATAGGATATTTATATCTCTTAATAAGCTTAAAGACTATTTTATCTATATTTAAAAATCACAAAAAGATAGAAAATATAAAAGAAGTGATATTAGGAAATATAGTTTCTATTTCAACTGACCTAGGAAGATTAAATGGATTAATTCAAGGAATTGTAAAAAGATAGACTGGGTGATAAAATGAAAATATATATTATACAATTAATCATAATTATTTTTTTAATATTTATAAGAAACAAAATAACAAAAAAACAAATGAATATAATCTTGTTTATTTATTTCATATTTCTTGCAATAGTTGCTGGGTTAAGATTTGAAATAGGAACAGATTACATAAACTATAACAATATATATAAATATTCTGAAATACTTATAAAAGATAGTCCTAAAGAAAGAGGGTTTTATGCAATTAATTTATTGTTTCAAAAGTTAAACATTAACTTTCAAATGTCTTTGATGATATTTTCAATAGTATCTAACTTTTTAATGTATTATGGAATAATAAAACTAAGTAAAAATCCGGCCATATCTACATTCTTATATTTAGCAACAGGAATGTATTATAGCTTTTTTAACATTACTAGGCAGGGTTTAGCAATAGCATTTATTCTCCTAGCAATATATCTTTTAATTAAAAAAAGATTTATATTGTATTACATTATAATAACTATAATTGCCTTAGTATTCCATAGGACAGCGATAATTTTGTTTATTGTTCCTCTAATAATGAAAATAAATATAAAAACTAAATATATTTTATTAACTTTTATAACTATAATAGTAGCACAGTATTTTAATTTAATAAATAGGTTGGTATTTTATATAAATGATATATTAAAGCTCCCATATGGTATGTACAAAGAAAAGTTACTAGAAAGTGTAGGAGTTAATCCACTTAACATGGTCATACCTACTTTATTAATAATTATTATAGTTATATTTAAAAATCAATTAATACAAAGAAATAAAGTGAATAAATTATTTATAAATATAAGCTACATACATTATATTTTTACTGTGCTATCTTTGGGCTTCATATATTATAGTAGGATAGCTATTTATTTTGAACTATATATATTGATACTTGTACCAGAGCTTAATATAATTATTGGAGATTGGCTAGAAACTATTAGAATATCAAGTAGTAAGTATTTTAAGTTTCTAAATGGCAAGTATGGAATTTTCTTAGATATAGTAATTGTATTATTATTTTTCATGTATATTGCCTTGCGATTATCTCAAGGTATATATGGTATAGTACCATATAGATATAGTATAGATTTATTTTAAAACTAATTTTTATAGGAAATAGGTGACAAATTAATGATTAAAAAAGTACTTTTTGTATCAACTGTAGAATCTCATATTATATTATTTCATATACCTTTTATGAAGTATTTTCAAGATAAAGGTTATGAAGTGCATGTTGCTACTAAAATATCTAAAAGAAAACAAGATCTTATTAATGAAAATATAATATTACATGATATTGATTTTACAAGAAAGCCTTATTCTTATAAAATTTTCAAATCATTATTTCAACTAATAAAATTGATGAAAAATAACAATTTTAATTTAATTCATTTTCATACACCAATGGCCTCGTTTATTGGGAGATTAGCTGCTAAAATTACTAATACTAATCCTGTTTTATATACAGCTCATGGATTTCATTTTTATAAGAACTCACCTCCATTAAATTGGATTTTATTTTATAACTTAGAAAGAATAGCATCCCATTGGACTGATGGATTAATCACAATTAATGAAGAAGATTATAATAGAGCTAAAAAATTTAAATTAAGGAAATCTGGTTCATTATATTATCTAAATGGCGTAGGAGTAGATATAGATAAATATGAAATTAAAAATAATGTATCAAAAGAAGATATTAGAAAAAAATTAGGATTTTCTAAAGATGACTTTATTGTCTTAATGATAGGTGAGTTAAATAAAAATAAAAATCATATACAAGCAATAAATGCCATTGATTCAATAAAAAATAAAGATATAAAATTAATTATAGTAGGAGAAGGAGAACTACAAAACAACTTAGAAAATTATATAAAGGATCAAAATATTGAAAATGTAAAAATGTTAGGTTTTAGAAAAGATATCCCGGAAATTTTATTTTCATCTGATGTTTTGGTATCTATGTCTCATAGAGAAGGACTACCTAAAAATATAATTGAAGGAATGGTAGCATCCAAACCTATAATAGCTACAAATATAAGAGGAAATAGAGATTTAGTCAAAAATAATGTTAACGGATATTTAGTTGAAGTTGGAGATGAAAAGTCTACTAAAAAATATATACTTGAGCTATATAATGACAAAAAACTTAGAATGAATTTAGGTAAGCAAGGTAGAAAATTTATAGACAAATATTCATTAAAAAACATAATGATAGAAATGGATAAAATATACAAGAAATATATAGATTAAATATATTAGATGAGGTAGATTAAATGAGTAATCGGGATTTACTGAAAGGCACAACAATATACACATTATCTGGGATTTTTACCAAGGCAGGTAGTATATTAATACTTCCAATATTAATAAGATTTTTATCTCCTACTGAATATGGGATAATTGGTTCTTTAACACCATTAACATCAATAATGTGTACTATATTTATATCAGGACTAAACGTGGCACAAATGAGAAATTATAACAGATTAGAAAAGAAAGAACAGCTTGGATCATATATTTTTACATTAAATATGTTTATAATTGTATTTGGTGTTATTACTTATTTTTTGATTACCAATGATTATGTAAAAGGATTATGGAATATAATATTTGATTTAAATGAAATAAAATATTCTTATATAAAAAGTTTTATAGTTTTAGGGGCATTAGACAGTCTGAACTTTATGGCTATAAGCTATTTTCAAATGAAAAAAAGATATAAAAGGATAGG
This sequence comes from Senegalia sp. (in: firmicutes), assembly GCF_052088025.1. Lineage (NCBI taxonomy): Bacteria > Bacillati > Bacillota > Clostridia > Eubacteriales > Clostridiaceae > Senegalia > Senegalia sp. (in: firmicutes). Next base: position 4,034 of record NZ_JBQCYD010000026.1, read on the forward strand.
ATTAGGAAGTATTTTAAGCTTTCTAATTAACTTTTCTTTAACACTTTTTCTCATAATAAGTTTACACCTAGGAGTCACAGGTAGAATTCTGGGAATATTTGCTGGTAAGTTATTTTTAATAATTATTCACTATATAAAATATATAAAAGAATCAAAATTAAGCTTTAGAGTGGACTTTTTAAAAGATTCTTTAGCAATAGGAGCACCTATGATACTTACTGGACTCTTAGGGACCCTTATAAATTATAGTGATAGAATAATACTTGCAAAATATTCATCATTAGAAGTTGTAGGACATTATAGCTTAGCATATACAGGCGGATTAGTACTTCTAGTATTCATAGATTCATTTATAAATGCCTGGACACCAGCCTTTTATGATAAAATAGAAAAAAGTAATAAAGATAAATCGCTTACTAAAACTATAGAAATATTCATAGCAGGATTAACACTTGTAGCATTAGCAGGAGAACTTTTTTCAAAGGAAATAATTTATTTTATATTCCCAGAAAGTTATTTTAATACGATTGATTATCTACCATATATAATATCATCATCAATTCTTCAAGGTTTTGTATATTATTTATCCTTATTCTTATTTCACTTTAAAGATAACAAATATACATCCATAGTAAGTGGGTTTTCAGCAGGAATAAATATATTAATAAATATAATATTTATCCCGAAATTTGGAGTTATGGTAGCAGTATGGAGTACAATAATATCATTTTTACTATCAGCTATAATATATTTTACAATAGTGAAAGTCAAATATAAATTTTCATTTAAATATATAAAATTAATTCTAATATATTTATTAAGTTTAAATCCACTAATAATACATTTATTTGAGTCAAATATTGGTATTGCTAATTTTTCTTTTAAAGTATTGTATTTTATAATATCTTTAATTATACTTTTGAAATGGACAGATGCAAATAGATTCTTAAAAATGATTAAACGTTAGAGAGGTAATACAGATGAAACCTTATTATGAGAACATAAATTTAGATTTCTTTCAAGTATTCTTTATGATTGTATATTTAGTAATATTCTTTTTCTTACTAATGTTTATAGCAAGAAAATTACTATTAAAAGATGATAAATTTAATAGGTATTATTTTATAGGGGTACTTTCTATGTATTTTGTACTAATTATAGGGGATATAAAATTTGACTATATTCCACTTTTTCCTGATACACAGTTATATTATGACTTGTTAATTGGTAAAATCAAAACTGTACCTTCTATAGAATTAACAATAGGTTTTGGTTTGTTTTCAAGACTCTTTTACTTTCTAAGCTGTGGAAATATAATAAATTATATACTATTTAATTCTATTATAAATCAAATAGGAATATTGTTGCTTTGGAAATCTTTTAGAATATATAAAAAAGATGAAATAAGTATAAAAAATCAAAGATTATTTTTAATTTTTAGTGCAATATACCCAGTATCAATAATATATTCATTAACTTTACTTAGGGAATCATATTTTATATTAGCTTTTTCAATATTTTTGATAGGAATAATGAAAAAATCAAAAATTAATATATTTTTAGTGCTAGGGACTACCTTGGTTATAATATTTAGGACAAAATATGTGATTTTTTGTTTGATGATATATGCTATTAAACTATTATATTGCAATACAATAAAATTAAAATATAAAGCTATAGGAACTATTCTATTGATACCTATAATGTATTTTGGACTCAACTATGTGGCAGTAAGATATTTAAACATAGGCATAAGCCCAGCTGAATTAGATGACTTTAGGAATAGTCAAAGAGAGATATATCTAAATTCTGGAATGGAGTATCCTTACGTAGTATGGAATACTTGGTTAGATGTATTTAAAGCATATCCTTTACTTATAGCTCAATTTTTATTATCACCGTTACCCATATTGGTAGACTATGATTTTTTAAATTCTTTGGCATATACTATAGATGCATTTTATGTAATAATAGTATTAGTACTTTTCTTATTCAATATAAGAAATAATTATAAGAATCTATTTTGGATAGTAACTATACTTAGCATTATAGTATTAAGTAGTATATTTGAATATTTTCTTACGGGAGGAGTTAGACATAGATATGTAGCAATACTAATGTTTATACCATTACTATTCAGTGATAAAAAGGAGAAAGGTTTATATGGAAATAGAAGTTTTAATTTCTTCACTAGCAAAAGAAAATATAAAACAATTAACTTTACAGGAAAAAAATATAAATAGTAAAGTTTTGATAATAAATCAAACTGATAATCAAAAGATAATAAAAGAAGAATATATAAAGATGTTAAATTTTAATGAAAAGGGTCTATCTAAAAGTAGGAATAGAGCTATAGAAAATGCTACAGGAGACATATGTATAATAACAGATGATGATGTTAAATTTAAAAAAGACATATTTGAAGAAATACGAAAAGTTTTTATTGAAAATCCTGATATAGATATATTTACATTTAAATATGATAAACACAATAAAAATTTAAATAAAAATTACAGAGAAGAAGCATTTATACATGACAAATTTTCTATTGCCAAAGTTTCATCGATAGAAATAGCTTTTAGGATAAGAAGTATAATGGAAAACAATATCAGGTTCGATGAAAAGTTTGGATTGAATTCTAGATACTTATCAGGAGAAGAAAATATATTTTTAAAAGATGCATTAGATAAGGGGTTAAAAATAATGTATTATCCCTTAATAATAGCAGATCATCCAGATGAAACATCAACTTCTACTTGGAGTGATAAAAAAATTTTTTCGAAAGGTGCACTTTTTTATAGACTATATGGAAATATAGCATATATTTTAGCACTAGGTTTTGGTATCAAAAAACACAAGGAATATAAAGTGGATTATACAATATTTAAGTTTGTGAAACTTATATTAAATGGAGTAAAAGATTATAAAAAGAGAAATTGATAGGAATGATAATATGCCTAATGTATCTATAGTTACACCAGTATATAATTCAGAAAAATTAATAAGTGAAACGATAGAATCGGTACTTGATCAAACATATAAGGATTTTGAAATGATCATTGTAGATGATTGCTCTACAGATGAATCAAGTAACATGATTCAAAGATATGCTGATATAGATAAAAGAATAAGATATTTTAAATTAGATAAAAATTCTGGAGCTGCTGTTGCTAGAAATAAAGGTATAGATATTGCAAGAGGAAGATTTATTTGCTTTTTAGATAGCGATGATTTATGGACACATACAAAATTAGAAGAGCAATTAGCCTTTATGAAAGAAAAAGATATTGAGTTTTCTTTTACTTCATACTCCCTTATAGATGAAGATGGGAATGAATTGAAAAAGATAGTAAATATACCTAAAAAGATTGATTATGAAGGCTTACTTAAAAACACTATAATAGGATGTCTTACAGTTATTATAGATAGGGAGAAAATTGGAGACTTCAATATGCCTCTTGTTCGAGCAGGTCAAGATACTGCTACATGGTTATCTATCCTTAGAAAGGGATATACTGCCTATGGCTTGCAAAAACCACTTGCAAAGTATAGAATAGTAAAAGGGTCAATATCTCATGGTAAGATAAAGGCTCTAAAAAGAACATGGAATACTTATAGGAATTTAGAGGAATTATCACTTCCTAAATCTATATATGTATTTATATTTTATGTATATAACGCCATAAAAAAGAGATTATAAGCCTTTAAACAGAAAGGAAATTAATATGAATACAAAAAGAAAAAGAGATGGAGCATTATATAAAGCAGTTTTGGTAAGCATCAATATTATATTAATTATAGCTGCATATTATATAGCTTTCTATCTTAAATTCGATAGAATAATAAGTCCCAAACATATAGGACAGTTTTATCAAATTATTCCATACTTAATAATAACATCATTCGTGTTTTTCTATGTAAATGATGTTTTTGGTATACTTAAAAAATCATTTATAGATATCATATATTCATCTATGATTTCTTTAGTAATGATAAATATAACTACTGTAGCTATACTATTTTTAGCAAGGACTTTATCATTTCCTCGTTCTGTTTTAATGATATCATCTATAATTCAAGTTATATCAGTATTTATTTGGACAACTATAATGTGGAAGAGAGTTCAAAGAATCAAAAGAAAAAAGGATGCTATTATAATAGGAAATAAAACTGATAGTGATATAGTACTTAAAAAAGTACTTATAAACTCAAAAAACCATATGAATATAAAGTTTATATGTAATAAATTAGATGATGAAATGTATAAATATATTGATAAGGTAGATGAAGTTATAATTTCACCTGGTATAGAAAGTCATATAAAAGATGAAATTATAACTCATTGTATAGAAACCGATAAGATAGCTTATTTGGTACCTTCACTATCAGAAATTTCATTGTATAACGCCAGTATAGAACAGTTTGATGATATACCAACATTTAAAATTGATTCACTTTATATGTCTCTTGAAAAAAGATTCATGAAAAGAACGCTAGATTTATTTATTTCAATTATAGGACTAATACTCACTATTCCTATAATGTTAGTAGTAGCTATAATTATAAAATTATATGATAGAGGAAATATACTATTTTCTCAAGAAAGACTCACAAGAGATAATAAAACATTTAAATTATATAAATTTAGAACCATGGTAGTAGATGCAGAAAAACACACCGGACCAACACTTGCCACAGAAAAGGATCCACGTATTACACCCCTTGGAAGAATACTTCGTTCTACAAGATTAGATGAGCTCCCACAACTATTCAATGTACTCATGGGTGATATGTCTATAGTAGGACCAAGACCTGAAAGAGAATACTTTGCAAAGGAATTTATAAAAGATATCCCGGATTTCAAATATAGGGTAATAGTGAAAGCTGGAGTTACAGGCTTTGCCCAAGTTTGGGGAAAATATTCTACAAGCCCTGAAAATAAGATAAGATATGACTTATTATATATAAGAAACTATTCATTTTTACTTGATTTAAAACTTATACTTGAAACAATAAAAGTTATGTTTGTAAAAGAAAGCTCTGAAGGAGTAAAAGAAGAAAAGTCAGTAGATGAGTTATTAGAGGATGAGAACTTACAGAAAAAGAATGAAAATGAAATTATAGAGTTGAAGAATGATGAAAGATAATTTTTATCTTTAAAAATATTGATAGGAATTTATTTATGATATATTATAGAGTATGTACTAAAAAGGTATGAGATAGGAGATGGAAAAATGAGTTTATATGAAAAAATAAAAAACAGAAAAGAGAAGATTGCAATTGTAGGACTTGGTTATGTAGGAATGCCTATAGCAGTAGCATTTGCTAAAAAGGTAGATATAATAGGGTTTGATATAAGCAAAGGAAAAGTAGAATTATATAAAAATGGAATTGATCCTACAAGGGAAGTAGGAGACGAAGTGATTAAAAATACAACGGTTGAATTCACTTCAGATGAAACTAAGTTAAAAGAAGCAAAGTTTCATATAGTAGCAGTACCAACTCCGATTAAAGATGATAAAACTCCAAATTTAAAACCAGTTTTAAGCGCAAGTGAAACCGTTGGTAGGAACTTAACTAAGGGTTCTATTGTAGTTTATGAATCTACTGTATATCCTGGAGTTACAGAAGAAATTTGTATTCCTATATTAGAAAAGGAATCTGGTCTAAAATGTGGTATGGATTTTAAAGTTGGCTATTCTCCAGAAAGAATAAACCCTGGTGATAAAGTTCATAGATTAGAAACTATCGTTAAGGTTGTTTCTGGTATGGACGAGGAATCTCTAGAAAACATAGCGAAAGTCTATGAATTAGTAATAGATGCTGGAGTACATAAAGCGGAAAGCATAAAAGTAGCAGAAGCAGCCAAAGTTATAGAAAACTCACAAAGAGATATAAATATAGCTTTTATGAATGAATTATCAATAATATTTAATAAATTAAACATAGATACCCAAGCTGTACTTAAAGCAGCAGGTACTAAATGGAACTTTTTGAATTTTACACCTGGACTAGTAGGAGGACATTGTATAGGAGTTGATCCTTACTATTTAACATATAAAGCAGAACAAACAGGTTATCATTCACAAATAATATTATCTGGCAGAAAAATAAATGACAATATGGGAAAGTATGTAGCAGAAAATACAGTAAAAAAGTTGATAAAAGCTAATAAACAGATAAGGGGATCTAAAGTTGCAATATTTGGACTTACATTTAAAGAAAACTGTCCTGATATAAGAAATACAAAAGTAATAGATATAATAAATGAATTAAAAGAGTATGAAATAGAAGTAAAAGTAGTTGATCCAGAAGTGGACAAAGAAGAAGTTAAAAGGGAATATGATTTAGAATTATATACTTTAGATGATTTAAAGGATATAGATGGAATCATACTTGCAGTACCTCATAACAGCTTTAATGATATTAAATTAAAAGAATTAGATAAATTATATAAAAATACTCAAGAAAAAGTACTAATAGATGTAAAAGGAATGTTTAATAAAGAAGAAGCTGAAGAAAATAATTATATTTATTGGAAATTATAGGGGGCAATAAAATGGATTATAATTTTAAAAAGGATAGTAAATTTCTTGTAACCGGAGGAGCAGGCTTTATAGGATCAAACTTAGTAGAAAAAATATTAGAACTAGGTTATGAAGTTAATGTATTAGATAACTTTTCTACTGGCAAAAGGGAAAATCTAAAAGAATTTATGGATAATCCAAAATTTAATTTAATAGAAGGGGATATTAGAAATAGTGAAGATTGTGCTAAAGCATGTAAAGGTGTAGATTATGTGCTTCATCAGGCAGCATTAGGTTCAGTACCTCGTTCTATAGATGATCCTCGTACAAGCAATGATGTAAATATCACAGGAGCATTAAATATGATGATAGCTGCAAGGGATAATAATGTCAAAAGATTTGTATATGCATCTTCTTCCTCAGTTTATGGTGATGAACCAAAACTTCCAAAAGTAGAAGGAGTGGAAGGAAAATTATTATCGCCTTATGCTATAACTAAAAGAGTGGATGAATTATATGCTAAAAACTTCTATGATTTATATAATTTACCTACAATAGGTCTTAGATATTTTAATGTATTTGGTAGAAGACAAGATCCTCATTCAACATATTCAGCAGTAATACCTGTATTTGTAAAGAAATTATTAAATAATGAATCACCAACAATAAATGGTGATGGTAGGCAATCAAGAGATTTTACTTATATAGAGAATGTAATACAAGCTAATTTAAAAGCATGTTTAGCAGAAAAGGAAGCATTTGGTGAGGCTGTAAATATTGCATATGGTGGAAGGATGTACTTAGATGATTTATATAAAAAACTAGCAGAGCTTTTAAACAAAGATATAAATCCTGTATTTGGACCTGATAGAAAAGGAGATATAAAACATAGTAATGCAGATATTTCAAAAGCAAAGAGACTTTTAAAGTACAAACCTAAATATAATATAGAAGAAGGATTAGAACAAGCAATAGACTGGTATAAAGAAAATCTGAAATGATATTAACTTGTAAGGAGCTATAAAATGGGTTTTTCATATAATAATATTTATAAAAAAAATAAGAAAACTTTATATATTTTATCTTTAATTTTAATTTATATAATGTACTTTTTCATTAAAAATGATATTTTACTTATTATATTTGCTTTATTTTCATTAGCTCCTATAATATTAAATAAAAAATTAAATAAATCTTTGAGAATAATAATCTTTATTACTTTTATTATAAGGGTTATATATACTTATAACTTATATTTATATGATATTAAACCTTTTCCTGATAGTATAAAATATTTAAATATATTAGAAAAGATAGTTAATGAAGGGACCTTTAATTTTAGACAAATAGTAGAAATTACGAGATCTTTACATGTAGGTTATTCATATATAATGTATATTACTTACACATTATTTGGAGGTGCTTTTTCTCTATATTTAGTAAATATAATCATGTATTTTTATTCTGTATTCTTACTAAATTCGCATATTAGAAATAAATATAATGAAAAAATAGCAAATATAAGTTCATATATAATGCTATTTAGTGCTATATTATTTATATTCACTTCTGATATATTAAAAGATTGTACAGTTCTATTTTTCTCTATGCTTTCATTATATTTTTATGACAAAGTTAAAATGAATAAATTTATTTATTTAATACCATTTTCACTTAGTTTAGGATTTTTAACTATAACTAGAATATATGCGGGCTTTGCTTTTTTAATAGCATTTTTGATAGATATGCTAATAAATAATAAAATAAAGTTAAACAAAAAAATAATTTTATTAAGCAGCAGTGGTATTATTCTTTTTATGATTATATTCTCTAAATATATTATGACCTATATAAGTCTAGGAGTAAGAGTTTTAAATAAAATATTTTCAAATAGCAATGTAATATTAGAAACATTGATGGGACTAACCAAGATAATATTTGCACCAATACCTTGGAATGTATTTAATAATGGAACTATATACTCTTATACTGCTATAGACTCTACATTTTTCTTAATATTTAGCTTCAGTCTAATTTTTTTGTTGATTAAAATAATATTAGATATAGAATTTTTAAAATCAACAATAATTTATATAGTTCCTATATTTATTCATGCATTCATATTAGGAACGACATATGATGGTAGTTTTGTAAGACAAAGAATAGCTATATTACCATTATTAATTTTACTCTATACATTAGGTGTATTTTATGTTCCAAATCATAATAAAAAGAAAAAAAGTAAAAAAATAAAAATTGCATATATAATTACGGGATTAAACACTGGAGGAGCAGAAAGACAACTTACTAGAATAGTTAAAAATATTGATAAAGAAAAGTTTAATCAAATAGTTATTTCTATGTTAGATAAAGGAACATTGGGAGAAGTAATAGAAAAAGATGGTACAAAAGTATATACTTTAAATATGAATACTAAACTTAATAAATTAAAAGGACTAAAAAAACTTTTTAATATATTAAAAAAAGAAAGAGTAGATGTATTAACTTCATTTATGTTTCATGCTACATTATCATCAAGAATAGTGAGTAGATTTATATATGTTCCAGTATTAATATCATCAATTAGATCTACAAATATGGGAAGCAAATTAAGAGAAAAAATATTTAAATGGACTAGTTTCACAGAAAGTAAAATAATTACTAATAGCAATTTTGCAGCAAACGAAATTATAAATAATAAAATTGTAAAAAAGGAAAAATTAATAGTGATTTATAATGGAATAGATACTAAAGACTTTTTCCCTTCCGAAAATATTAGAAAAAAAATGAGAAATGATTATAAAGTTAAAGATAAATTTGTTTATTTAGCTGTAGGGAGAATGCATAAGGCTAAAAATTATGACCTTTTAATAAATTCTTTTAAAATAGTAAGTTATAATAATAATTCAGTTCTTTTTATAGTTGGAGAAGGTAGAGGAAATGAAGATAAATATCAAAAACTTATTTCAAAATTAGGATTAGATAAAAAAGTATATCTGGTTGGAAATAAAACTAATATAAATGATTTTATGAATATGAGTGATGTATTTGTTTTAAGCTCGAAATGGGAAGGAATGCCCAATGCTCTTATAGAGGCTTCTTCATGTGCACGCCCTTGTGTAGCTACAGATGTAGGGGGAGTAAGAGAAATATTAGAAGATAAGAAAACAGGATTTATAGTTAAAAATGATGATATTGATGAATTTTCAAAATCAATGATTTTATTATTGAAAGCATCAAAAGAACAAAGAAAGATAATGGGAAATGAATCTAGGGAAAATATTATAAAAAACTTTAGCATACAAAAAGTAGTAAAAAGCTGGGAGAAATTATATTCCCAGGAATATAATAAGTCAAGTCAAAAAAAGGTGAAGTTATGAAAAAAATAATACAATTATGTGCTATAGATGACGCTATGAATAGATTATTAAAAGAATTAAACAAAGAGATTATTAAAGATGAATATGATTTAATATGTGTTTGTTCATATGGAGAAAATACTGATAATCTAAGACAAGAAGGATTTAACATCCAAAATATAAATATCAATAGAAAAATAAAACCGATAGCTAACATGAAGTCCATTTACAATCTATATAAATTTTTTAAAAAAGAAAAGCCGGATATAGTTCATGTTCATACACCTATAGCTTCTGTATTAGGTAGAATAGCAGCAAAGCTAGCTGGTGTTCCGAATATAATATATACTGCACATGGATTTTATTTTCATGAAAATATGCCATATATTAAATATAAATCTATATTGACAATCGAAAAAATAATAGCTAAATGTTGTACGGATTATATATTTACTCAAAGTGAAGAAGATAATTTAACCGCTAAAGAAAATAATTTTTTAAATGCAGATAGAATTATAAATATAAGTAATGGAGTAGATGTGCATGGGAAATTTAATCCTCAAAATATTTCTTTGAAACAAAAACAAGATTTGTATGAAGAATTAAATATATATCAAGATGATTTTGTGATAACTTTTATAGGAAGGCTTGTTAAAGAAAAGGGTATTTTAGATCTCTTAGAAGCATTTAAAACCATTGAAGATCCAAAGATGAAATTATTGATAATAGGTGCTGTAAATCAAGATAGTAGAGACTTAGGAACTTCAAATAAAATAAAAAATTATCTTAATGATAAAAGAATTAAATTATTAGGTAAGAGAGATGATGTAGCAAATGTTTTATCAATAACAGACATATTTTGTCTGCCTTCATATAGAGAAGGAATGCCCAGATCTATAATTGAAGCTATGGCAATGGAATGTGCAATAATTTCTACAAATATAAGGGGACCCAGGGAAGAAGTTATTGATGGTGAAACAGGTTTTTTAATACCTATAAGTTCCAATGAAATTTTATCACAAAAGATTCTTATGCTTGCAAAAGATAAAGAATTATTAAATAAAATGAAAAAAAAGTCACGCAATAGAGCTATAAATTTATATGATGAAAAAAAAGTGATTGAAACTCAATTGAATCTATTTAATCATTTAGTTTCAAAATAAAAGCCCTTTTTAGGAAAATCATAGCTGGTTTACTGAATGGGCTTTTACTTTAGAATTAAATTGATATTAATTTTCAGATTGACTCTAAACTTTTCATCATATACAATTAATGTAGAACTTTTGGATTTAATATATTAAACAATAAATTAATAGCAAAAATTACAAAATATTATTATAAAACTTAAGAAAAATATGTTTAATAGGAGTTGCATATGGAAACTAGAGATACATTTACATATAAAAAGAATAATATTATCAAAAAAGAACATGATATTAGAAAATTGGATTTTATATATTCATATAATAATTTTAAAAAACTGATAGACTTTTCAGCTGCATTATTAGGAATAATAATTTTCAGTCCTATACTGATAGCTATAAGCTTATTAATTAAATTGACATCTCAAGGTCCCGTATTATTCCTTCAAGAACGAATTGGAAAGGATAGTAAAAGGTTTACCATATATAAATTTAGAACTATGATAGTAGGTTGTCCAAATGTACCTACAGATGAAATGAAATATGCAAATCAATATAGAACCAAAATAGGTGGAATTATAAGAAAATTAAGCTTAGATGAATTGCCTCAGCTATTTAATATATTAAAAGGCGATATGAGTTTTATAGGTACACGCCCTATGATTAAGGAACATGAATATCTAATTCATGAAAGAAAGAAAAAAGGGATAGATAAATTATATCCTGGAATTAGTGGATTAGCACAAGTGAATGGAAGAGATGATATTACAGATCAAATTAAATTAAATTTTGACCAAAAATATATGGAAAGTTTTAGTTTTATTATTGATTTTAAAATTTTCATCAAAACTATTTTTAAAATAATGAAAAAAGAAGATATATCGTTATAAATATATAGAAAATCAATTTAATTTATAGCTTAGTGAATCTTATAAGATTCACTAAGCTAAATTATTTATAAAAAGCTATCTAACTATTGAGACCTTGAATATTACTTGCAAAAGTAACTTGTAAAGTATAGAATGATAAAAGGGCAAAAGTCTAAAAATAAATTTAAGTAATTTATATTAAGGTGGATCAGAATAATGTCAAAGTCAAAAAAAGCTGCAAAGTCAGCCATAATTATAATGATTTTAACTCTTATGAGTAAATTTTTTGGATTTATAAGAGAGATGCTAATAGCTTCAAAATTTGGTTCGGGAGACCAAACTGATGCTTTTTTTGTAGCATTAACTGCCACTTCTATAATTATGGGAGCCATAGGCGTGGCTTTAAGCACAACAATTATACCAATTTTTTCAGAAATAAAAGAAAAGCGTGGTAAAAGGATACAGTATAGATACATGAGTAATATAATTAATATAATATTCATACTATCAACTTTACTTATATTATTAGGATATATCTTCTCTCCTTTAATTATAAAACTATTAGCTAAAGGATTTGAAGGAGAACAATTTGAATTGGCTGTAAGCTTAAATCGCATCGGTCTGCCTATAGTTTTGTTTACATTAATAGGATATATTTTTTCTGGATATTTACAGAGTGAAGAAAGGTTTATCCCAACAGCTTTTGCTGGTATACCATTTAATATAGTATATATAGTCTATCTGATTTTAGTCTCAGATAAATACAATATACAAGGATTAATGTTTGCTGCAATAATCGCAGCATTTGCACAAGTTATTATTCAGGTAATACCAGCTTTAAGGTCTAATTATTCACATAGTTTAATAATAGACCTTAAAGATCCATATATTAAAAAATCATTATTATTGGTAATTCCTATAATAATTGGAACAATAGTACAGCAAATAAATGCAATAGTTGATAAAACATTAGCATCTGAATTGATAGATGGAAGTATTTCAGCTCTTTACTATTCATCTAAATTAAATACTCTAATAATTACTGTTTTTGTAACTGCTATACTTACTGTGATTTTTCCTATGCTTTCTATAGAATCCAGTAAAAATGAACTAAATGGAGTTATAAAAATAATAGATAAAGGTATAAATGTAATATTAATTATAACTATACCTGCTGCAATAGGTATAATGATATTAGCTCGTCCAATAGTTGAAGTGGCATATCAAAGAGGTGCATTTGATACTAATGATACTTTAATGACTTATACAGCTTTAGTATTTTATACTCCTGGGATAATAGGAATATCTATAAGAAATTTGTTAAGCCGTGTATATTATTCACTGCAAGATACAAAGACACCTATGATTAATGGTATCATAGCTGTATCTTTAAATATTATACTTAATATGATATTAGTACGATACATGGACCATAGGGGATTAGCACTAGCAACAAGTTTATCATCAATTATTGCTATGTTATTATTGTTTTTTAGTCTTAAGAAGAAAATCAAAAATATTAATGTGAAATTAAAATTAATTACTTTTGTTAAAATAAGTTTTTCAGCATTTATTATGGGCATATTCATAAATCCTATATATACCTACTTTTATCAAATAATTAAAATTAATGATTTGATAAATAATGTAATAACTTTAGTAATAACAATTTCACTATCAGTATGTATTTATATAATAGCAAGTTTATTTATAAAAGTTGAAGAAATTGTTATGATTAAAGATATTATTAAACAAAAAATAAAGTTTTGATTAATAAAAGAGGTGAGAAGTATCAAAAATATTGTTATACTTATTTACAGTTTAAAAGGTGGAGGTGCAGAGAAAGTAGCAGCTTCATTAAGCAAAATATTGAATAAAAAGTATAATGTTTATTTGATAGTATTTGACTCGAGAGATATTGTATATTCATATTCAGGAAATTTAATAGATTTAAATATAAAAAGTGAAACTAATATTTTTAAAAAGATAATAAATGTATTTTTAAGAATACACAAGGTTAAAAAGATAAAAAAATTATATAAAATAAATACTACAGTAAGTTTTTTAGAAACAAGCAATATAATTAACATATTTTCTCGTGTTAATGATAAAATAATTATTTCGATTAGAAGTCATATTTCCAGCAAAAGAAAAAATTTTTATAAATATTTTATCTCGAGTATCATTAAATTTTTCTATAAAAAAGCAGATCAAATCATTGCAGTTTCTAAAGGGGTAGCTGAAGATTTAATACAAAATTATAATTTGCCTTCTGCAAAGGTTAAATATATTTATAATTCAGTAGATATAGATAAAATTAAGAACATGGCAAAGGAACCAATTGAAAATCATACAGATTTATATGAAGATAAATTTACTTTGATAAATATTGGAAGACTTAACACAGCTAAAGGGCAATGGCATTTGATTAGAAGCTTAAAAGCTATTAAAGCTGATATACCAAATATAAAGTTAATAATATTAGGACAAGGTGAATTAGAGCCATATTTAAAAAGAATTACAGATAGAATGAATTTGAATGATAATGTGGTGTTCTGTGGTTTTAAAAAAAATCCTTATAAATACATTGATAAGGCAGATTTATTTGTTTTTTCATCTTTGTATGAAGGTTTTAGTAATGCATTATTAGAGGCCATGGTATGTAGTATTCCTATTATTTCTACTGACTGTAATTCAGGACCTAGAGAGGTGTTAGCTCCTGACACTAATATTAATAATAAATGCATAGATATAGAATATAGTAAATATGGAATTATGTTTCCAGTGTTTGATGGTATAAAATATGATGAGGAGGATCCACTTACAAAAGAGGAAAAATTATTAGCTGAAAGTGTAATACAATTATATAAAAATGAAAAACTAAGAAATGAATACTCTCATAAAAGTGATGAAAGAATTTGTGATTTTAGTGTAAATAAAATTGAAGATGAATGGCTTAAATTAATTGAAGATTAAAGGTGTATAGTGAGGGATAAAATGATTCATAAAATAAAAACTACTATTAGAAATATTTCACATGGAAATGAAAAATTAAAAAAAATATATGATTTAGCAAATAAAATAAAGGTTAAATCATTAAGTAAATTAAGTGATGAAACTTATGCACATATTAAATATAAAGAAAATACAGGAAAAGATTTAAACATAAATAATCCAAGTACATTTAATGAAAAATTATGGTGGTTAAAACTAAATAATAGGGACCCCTTACTTACTATTTGTTCAGATAAATATAAAGTAAGGGAATATATAAAAGAACTTGGCTTAGAACATATACTAATAAAATTAATTGGTGTTTATGACGATGCACGTGAAATTGACTTTGAAAAATTGCCTGAAAAAGCTTTTATAAAAACTAATCATGGCTCAGGTACAAATATGATTTGGGATAGAAATAAATCATTTAGTAAGAAAAAATTCATAAAAGAATTTAATTTAGCATTAAAGGAGAATTATTATTTTCAATCAAGAGAATGGAATTATAAAAATATTGATCCTAAGATAGTAATAGAAGAAATAATAGGAGAAAAAATTGATACAAGTCTTGTTGATTATAAATTTTTATGCTTTGATGGAGAGGTAAAGTTTGTTTTTGTGGAATTAGAAGTGAGCCAATCAGATGGAAAGCACAACCCTTTCGCCACTAGAAATATATATGATAAAGAATTTAACTTGATTGATATGAAAGTAGGAAGAGAGAATTTTGATCCCGATTTAATTTCAAAACCTAAAAACTTTGATAAAATGGTTAATTATGCTGAAAATATATCTAAGCCATTTCCTCATTGTAGGGTAGATTTGTATAATGTAGATGGTAAGATTTATTTTGGAGAAACTACATTTTATCACGGCGGAGGAACTCAAAAAATCACACCTGAAAAGTGGAATTATAAAATGGGTGAGTGGATAAATTTAGAAAGTAAAAAAATAAAATTAAATATGTAATTTAAAATTAAAGAAATTATTATTGAGGATTTAATTAAGGAGAAGAAGATATTGTATTCTAAAAACATAGCAAGTAATTTAATTACCAGAATAATAAAAATAGCATTAAGTATGATAGTTAGCATTGCAGTAGCAAGGACATTGGGCCCTGAAAAAAAAGGATATATAGCTTATTTTGTACTTGTTACAGGTTTAATAGCTACTTATTCCCAATTAGGAATCACAAATGCAAGTTCATATTTTCAAAAGCGTTCAAGTTATCCATCTCAAATTGTTTTTAATGTAAATATGAGCTTTTTACTGATCATCTCTACTATAATAACAATCATTATAATTGGACTTAGATCATTTGATATAATTTTTGTTAAATATACTAGCTATATCATATTTAGTGGTGTGATATTTATAATCCTTTCTTTAACAAGTAATTTAATGAAAACATTTTATATAGCTAATGAAAGAATTAGAGAAACTAATAAAGTATTATTAATTGCTAATGCTATAAAAATAGCATTAGTATTAGTATTATGGCCTCTAAATTTATTAAACAGTACTACTTACTATTCTGCTATAGTACTTGAAATAATACTAATAACTATTTTATTAACAAAAAATTTAAATATAAATTTTAAATTTCAACTTGATAAAGTATTATTAACTAGTGAATTTAAATATGGTATATTTGGATATTTTTCAGGGTTATTTATGTTTCTAAACTATAGAGTAGATCAACTAGTTATAAAGCAAACACTTACTCTAGGGGATCTAGGTATATATTCAATAGCTGTTTCATTAGCAGAGATGGTTTTTTTGGTGCCTACAAGTATCGAACAAGCTTTAATGGGTAAATTGTATACTTTGAAAAAAGGTGATTTAAATACTAAATTAATAGTATCTACTACATTTAAATTCACCTTTTATGTATGTATAATTTTAGTTATAATAGGATCTTTTATGACACCATTGATACCTGTTTTATATGGCTCAGCTTATGCTGAAGCAAAAACATCCGTACTTATATTATTTATTGGTACTATTTTTGCATCAGTTGCAAAAGTATCTGCTACTTATTTCTTTACTGAAGGAAAGCCACAAGTTCAATTTTATGCTACACTTATAACATTATTAATGAATATAGTTTTAAATTATAAATTTATACCTATATATGGAATACATGGAGCAGCTATAGCTTCTACTGGTGCCTATTTTATATATGGCACATTCTATGTAATATATTTCACTATAATAGGAAATTTTAAATTCAAAGATTTATTTATTTTAAACAAATCAGATAAAGAAATAATTAGTAAGTTTACAAATGATTTAAAAAATAAAATATCTAAGAAAAAATAAACTTAAACAAGGAGAATTTGATGAAAAAAACCATAGGAATAATTGGAGGTATGGGTCCACTTGCTACAGTATATCTTTTTAAAAAAATAGTAGAACTTACAGATGCTGAACAAGATGATGAACACCCTAGAATAGTAATAGATAATAATACTAGTATCCCCAAAAGACCTAACTATTTACAAGGGGAAGGAGAGAACCCCTTGCCATATTTGATTGAAACTGCTAAGAGATTAGAAAGTATAGGAGCGGATTTTTTAATTATGCCTTGCAATACAGCACATTATTTTTTTGAAGGAATTCAAAAGAAATTAAAAATACCATTGATAAATATGGTGGAGGAAACGGCGGAGTATTTTATATCTAACAATCCTAAAGGAAATAAAGTAGGATTGTTAGCCACCGAAGCTACTTGCGAATTTAGGATTTATCATGATATATTCAAAAAATGTGGGTTAGAAGTTATAACACCTACATCCAACCAACAAGAATTTATTACTGATATAATTAATGAAAAAATTAAAAAAGGTGATAATATTATAGATCTAAAAAAGTTTAATAATATAATATTGGACTTGAATTTTAGGGGCGCCGAATCTGTTATAATTGGATGTACAGAATTATCAGTGGTAAATGATTTATATAATATCGAAGGTGATATTATAGATGCAATGAAAATACTTTCAGAAAATGCCATATTAAAATCTGGTTACCATATTAAAAATAACAAGCCTATTGGAAGTGATAAAAATGAATAAAATAGGTTTAACTACAAAAATTTTAATAGGATTAATATTAGGTATTGTAACTGGAATTTTAGTAAAAGATATACCACAAATAATCAATGCCATAGAGCCTTTAGGAGAAATTTTCATAAGACTTATAAAAATGATAATAGTTCCATTAGTATTCTCCACAATCATAATAGGGATTTCAAGTGTAAGTGATATAAAAAAATTAGGACGCATGGGTGGAAAAACTATATTATATTTTCTCTTTACAACATCTATTGCTGTAGTAATAGGAATAACCCTATCAAATATTATCCAGCCTGGAGAAGGTATAGACATTGCTTTAAATAGCAATTATGAATTTCAAACTCCACCTTCACCTTTAGATACCTTATTAAATATAATACCTGCTAATCCTATTAATGCCTTATCTCAAGGTGAACTTTTGCAGGTTATATTTTTTGCTATATTTATAGGAATAGGATCTACATTAGTAGGAATAAAATCAAAACCAGTAATAAATTTTTTTGATTCATTAGCAGAAATAATGTATAAGATTACTGAAATTATAATGAAAATATCACCAATAGGAGTATTTGGGCTTATAGTACCAGTAGTAGCTAGAAATGGCATAGACATATTATTACCATTAGTCAAAGTTATATTTGCAATGTATATAGGAGTTATAATACATGCTTTATTAGTATATGCTAGCTCTGTAAAGCTATTTACTGGAATTAGTATTTTGAAATTTTTCAAAAGCATATTTCCAGCTCAAATGATAGCTTTTTCATCATGTAGTAGTTCAGGAACACTACCAATTTCTATGAAATGTGCTCAAGAAAACTTAGGCATATCTAAAGAAGTATCAAGTTTTGTATTATCCTTAGGAGCTACTATAAATATGGATGGAAATTCTTTATATCAAGGAGTAAGTGCATTATTTATAGCCCAAGCATATGGGCTAGAATTAACATTATTGCAACAATTGATGATAGTATTAACGGGTACATTAGCATCTATAGGAGCAGCAGGAGTACCTGGTGCAGGGCTTATAGTATTATCTATGGTTTTATCTTCTGTAGGACTACCTATTGAAGGAATAGGTATAGTTGCAGGCATTGATAGAATATTAGATATGGCTAGAACAATGCTTAATGTAACTGGAGATATATCAGCTTCATTAATAGTAGCTTCAACCGAGGGAGAAATTGATCAAAAGTTATTAAAGTTATAGTAGTAGTTTGGAGGAAAATGTTTTGGAAAATGTATTGAAAAAATCATATAATTTTGTAAAAGATAATAAATATGTAATTTCAAATTTATCAAATATAAAAAAAATAGTAAACGAGGCAGATAAATTATCTTATTATTCAATAGGCGAAAGAAAAGATAAGAAACAAATATATATAGATAACCTGAAATGGCTTATAAAAAACAAAGAAATCAACAATTCTTATTTTTTATATGGACTTGATAAAAAAGATAGTAAATCTCAAAAATATTATATGTCATACAAAGAATTTAGAAAAAAAAGAGACCGATTAAATCATAATAAAAATTGCAATTATACTTGTATATTAAGGGATAAATTTGTATTTGCTAACTATTTAAAAGGACTTGGATTTTCCACTCCTAAAATATTAGCATTAGGGAATAAAGATTCAATAAGATGGTTAGATACTAATAATGTAGAGGGTTTAGATGAATTAGTCACTAAAAATAATATAGATGTTTTTTGTAAAAGTCTAACAGGCCAACTAGCAGATTGTGTATTTAATCTTAAAATAAAAGATAAACAAATACATATAGATGGAGTAATAGGTAATATAGATCAATTAAAAGAAAAAATGGTTGGAAATATATTTTTACAGGAAAAGGCTATACAGCACTCTAAGATGAATGAACTTTATTCTAATTCATTAAATACAATAAGATTAGTCACAATTAAGGAAAATAATAAAGTAAGTGTTTTTTCATCAGTATTAAAAATCGGTGCGTTTAATAACACTTGTGATAATTGGCATCTAGGTGGTATAATAATTGAAATAGATAAAGAAAGTGGTAAGTTAAATGAAGAGGGTATTTTAACTCCTGGAAAAGGAGGATATGTTAAAGAACACCCTGACACAAATAAAACATTCAAAGATTTTGAAGTACCTTATTTTGTACAAGCTGTAAATGTAGCAAAAGAATTACATCAATACATGGGTAACATTCATTCAATAGGATGGGATATTGGAATAACAGGAGATGGACCAATATTTATAGAGGGAAATGATAATTGGGGTATACCCATGCATCAAGCTATAAATGGACCAATGAAATTTTAAAAACTAACTTAAAGGAGGATATTAATAATGAAATTAGGATTTATAAAACCAAATTATTCAAATGAAAAAAGAGTAGCTCTTCTTCCAGAGGATATAAAGGATTTTCAAAATGATATAGTGATTGAAGAAGGATTTGGTGAATATTTGGATATAGAAGATGAAGAATATCAAAAAGCTGGGTGCGAAATACTATCCAGGAAAAAAGTATATGAAAAATGTGATTCTATTTTTTCATTGAAATTAATTCAACCATCAGATTATGAGATGATAAGAGAAGGACAAATGATAATAGGATGGACTCATCCAACAGGTTCAGGATCTAAATTTATGGAAGAGCAAGCTATCCCAAAGAATCTAATAGTTGTTGATTTAGATAATATTTATCCTGCAATATATTATAAAAATAAAAAAATAGACATAGATTTTATTCCACGTAATTTTGTAGCTGGAAATAGTTTTAATGCTGGTTATGCGGCTACTATGCATGCATTACTATCTTATGGTTTAGTTCCTACTTTCAATACAAAGGTAGCTATACTAGCAGCTGGAAATGTATCACAAGGAGCTTTTTATGCAATATCTAAACTAGGAGCTCAAGTTAGATTATATTATAGAAAAACAATGGATGAATTTAAAAGAGATATTAATGAATATGATGTAATAATAAATGGAATAGAAGTAGATACTCCTAATACCAATATAATAACAAAGAAAGAGCAAGAGAGAATAAAGAAAAATTGCCTTATTATAGATGCAGCAGCAGATGCAGGAAATGCAATAGAGGGGACTAGATATACTACTATAGATAATCCTATATATAAAGAAGATAATATTTATTTCTATGAAGTAAATAACGCACCTTCTATTTTTTATAGAGAAACAAGTAGAGTTATAAGTGAGTCATTTAGCAAACATGTATATAAAAGAGATATAAAAGACTTTTATGATTTAGCTAAAAGTATAAAATAAGGAAGTGAATCAATGAAACTAGGCATTTTAAATGAATTTACAGGTTCAGAAAAAAATTATATAAAAGCCTGTGAGAGCTTAGGTGTAGAATATGAATTAGTAGATATAATATCTACTAATTGGATAGACAATATAAAAAACAGTAACTGTGATGGTTTCTTAGTAAAACCTTCAGCTAAAAAAGAAGTTTGGAAGAATATGTATGATGAAAAATTATATTTTATTAATAAAATTATGAAAAAACCTATATACCCTTCATATGAAGAATTATTTATTTATGAAAATAAAAAGAACATGGCTTACTGGCTTGAGGTAAATGATATACCTCATCCAAAAACATGGGTATTTTATAAAAGAGAAGAAGCTTTAAAGTTTATAAAGGATTATAATGAATTTCCAATAATGTTTAAGACTAATATAGGTAGCGCAGCATTAGGAGTAAAATTTATAAAGAATGAAAAAGAAGCCATTAAGCTTATAAATAAGATATTTACTAGAGGTAAGTTCTTTAATATAGGATATACTAAGTGGTATAAAACTTCTTATGGAATATCATATCCTAGAATGGATGATAAACAATATAACTTTATAATATTTCAAGAAAAATTAGATGTAAAAGTTGAATGGCGTATGATTAATATAGGCGATTCTTTTTTTGGACATCAAAAACTATCAGATGGAAAATTTCACAGTGG
This sequence comes from Senegalia sp. (in: firmicutes), assembly GCF_052088025.1. Lineage (NCBI taxonomy): Bacteria > Bacillati > Bacillota > Clostridia > Eubacteriales > Clostridiaceae > Senegalia > Senegalia sp. (in: firmicutes). The sequence continues at coordinate 25,975 of NZ_JBQCYD010000026.1, forward strand.
AAGCGATTTAGTAGGCTGGGTAAAACCTCCAGAAGCTTTATTGAATTTAACAAAAGAAATTTCTAAGATAGGTAATTTTACCTCTATGGCAATAGATATATTTGAAGATATTAATGGAAATTATTATGTAAATGAACTTCAAACTATGTTTGGTAGTTATAACCCTTCACAAATGTATATAAATGATGTACCTGGTAGATATACATATAATGATGGAAAATGGGAGTTCGAGGAAGGACTATTCAACGAAAATGCCAGTTGTAATTTAAGGGTTATTGATTTTATAGAAAGACTAGAGGTATTAAATCAAGATAATAAATAATTTAAAAATATTTTATAGTGTAATAAAATATGGAGGCAATATAAATGAAAATAGCAGTAGCAGGAGCAGGCTATGTAGGACTTTCAAATGCAGTACTTCTTGCAGACAGTAATGAAGTAAATATACTAGATATAAACCAGTGGAAAATAGATTTAATAAATGATAAAAAATCTCCTATAATAGATGAAAAGATAGAAGATTATCTAAAAAACAAAGAACTAAATCTAATAGCAACAATAGATAAATCAATTTATCAAAATGTTGATTACGTAATAATAGCAACACCAACGAATTATGATCCAGATAAAAACTATTTTGATACTTCATCAGTGGAATCGGTAATTAAAGATGTACTTGAAATAAATCCTGACGCAGTAATGATTATTAAATCAACTGTACCTGTAGGATATACACAAGAAATAAAAGAAAAATTTGATACAGAAAACATTATTTTTTCACCAGAATTCCTAAGAGAAGGAAAAGCTCTATATGATAATCTATATCCATCAAGAATCATAGTAGGTGAAAGAAGTGAAAGAGCAGAAACATTTGCTAATTTACTTGCTGAAGGTGCAATAAAGGAAGATATAGATATATTATTTACTGGTAGTACAGAAGCTGAAGCTATAAAATTATTCTCTAATACTTATCTTGCAATGAGAGTAGCATTTTTTAATGAACTTGATACTTATGCAGAAGTTAGAGGACTTAATACAAAACAAATAGTAGAAGGAGTATCTTTAGATCCGAGAATAGGAAGTCATTACAACAATCCTTCATTTGGCTATGGTGGATATTGCCTACCTAAAGATACAAAACAGTTGCTAGCTAATTATGAAGATGTACCAAACAATATAATGAGGGCAATAGTAGATGCAAATAGAACAAGGAAAGACCATATATCTCAAATGATAATAAAAAGAAAACCTAAAATAGTTGGAGTATATAGACTTACTATGAAAACTAACTCAGATAATTTCAGACAATCAGCAATACAAGGTATCATGAAAAGAGTTAAAGGAAAAGGAATAGAAGTAATAGTATATGAACCTGAATTAAAAGAAAAAGAATTCTATGGATCAGAAGTAATAACAGATTTAGATGAATTTAAGAAAAAATCAGATGTAATAGTAACAAATAGAATGTTTGATGAACTAGAAGATGTGAAAGAAAAAGTATATACAAGAGACCTTTTTGGCAGAGACTAGGTCTCTAAAGGAGAGGAAGTGTAAAATGATAAATTTAGGTATTTCAATTTATCCAGATAGATCAGATATAAATGAAGATTTAAAATATATTGATTTAGCAGCTAAATATAAGGTGAAGAAAGTATTTACTAATTTACTTGGCTTAGGCTACAAATCAAAGGACGAGATAAAGGAAGAATTTAACACCAGAATAAATCATGCACATAAATATCATATGGAAGTCATAGTAGATGTAGCCCCTTATATATTTGAAGAACTAGGTATTTCTTATGATGATTTATCTTTTTTTAGTGAAATAGGTGCTGATGGCATAAGAATGGATGAAAATTTTGATGGAAATAAAGAAGCCATCATGTCATATAACAAATATGGATTAAAGCTTGAATTTAATGCAAGTGGAAATATAAATCAAATAGAAAACATACTAGCATTTAAACCTAAAAAAGAGAAAATAATATCATCCCATAATTTTTACCCTCAAAAATATACAGGTCTAGGGCTTGATTATTTCCTTGAAAACAGTAAAAAAATAAAAGAAAAAGATATTGTATTAGCAGCATTCATATCAAGTAATAGTAAAGATGCATTTGGACCTTGGGATGTAAATGAAGGTTTATGTACTTTAGAAATGCATAGAAATATGCCTATTGATTTACAAGCAAGACATTTAATAGCAACAGGATTAATTGATGAAGTATTGATAGCAAATGCATATGCTAGTGAAGAAGAATTTGAAACTTTATCAAAAATAATAGAAGATAAGGTGAATTTTAAAATAGATAAAGAATATGAATTATCGGGGGTAGAAGAAAAGATACTTTATGATGATGAACATTTTGCACGAGGAGATATATCTGATTACATGAGAAGAAGCTCTATGACTAGAGTTAAATATAAGGACAGTGAAATAAAAGCTCAAAACACTAGAGATTTAAAAAGAGGAGATGTAGTTATTTTAAATGATAATTACACTAGGTACAAAGGTGAACTTCATATAGTTTTAAAGGACATGTCAAATGAAGGCAATAAGAATGTTGTAGGCAAAATCAAAAATGAAGAATTATTTTTATTGGACTATTTAAATTCATGGGATAAGTTTGTAATAATAGATTAAAAAAGGATATATTGTTTTGGCAGAGATTAATTCATAATCTCTGTCTTTCTTTATGTACATAAGTTCTGTATCTTTACAGAAGCTATATGTTATAGTCATATAAATAAAGCTAACATATAATTAAATAGAAAGGATTTGTAAGAATGAATAAAAGACAAGTTGATTTATTGAAAAGTTTGATAATAGCAAAAGATTATTTGCCCATAAAACATTTTTCAAATGAATTAAATATATCAGACAAAACCTTATCAAAGGATCTAGACAAATTAGAATCTATGATTAATCAGGTAGGTGCAAAGATAGATAGGAAAAGAGGTCTTGGAATAAAACTTCATTATAGCTCTTCACAACTAGATATATTAAATTCAAGACTTAATCATATGAAAGTTTCCATAGGTGATGATGATTTAATTCATAGGAGAATACAAATGCTTTTAAATCTTCTAATTAATACAGATAAATATACTACTATACAAAAATTATCAGATGAACCTCTCCCACCTTCGTTTCACTTAGAGGTGAGAGTTTCTTGTGTATCATATTTAAGTCTCCACCTACTATTAGGCAATGCTTAACACAAGTGGTGTGAACACAACACCTCTATTCCCTAACTTAAAAGCATCGGGAACTACTTTTCTTATTATATTTGCTGCACCGTTACAATCAGCATTTATGAGTATTCCTTCTTTAGTTTTATATAAGCCTCTTTTTATTCTCTTACCTGAAAATATAGGCTTTTCTTTGTTTTTATCATTAATACAAGGAATTTTATCTTTATCTAAAAAAGAAGCTTTAGATGTATAACTTTCTTCTGTAACTATTACGTTTATTCCCTTTTCATTGGCTTTATAAGTAAGTATTTTAATGAACTTATTATAAGGTAATCCTTTAAAATTTAATTTAATATCTTTTCTAAAATTAATATTTTCTTTAAAGTCTTTGTTTTTACCTATAATTATAGTATCAATACTTAATTCTATAGCTTTTTTAACTATATTAAAGCTTGCTTTATGAAGAAAGTCCTTTATCTTATCATTTCTTTTTGCATCTATTCTATTTAATCTATTAGAGTTAAATAACCCTTCATTCTGAGATTTACCTTTTCTCAATATACTGTAATAATGAGCTCTTTTTTTGTTATAGTATTGATTTATACTTTTTATCACCTTGCCATTAATAATAATTGGTCTTTCACCAACATTATTTACAATAGTTGCAAAGTTATCTATTCCTAAATCAATACCAAATATATTTTTTGGTGTCTCACTTATAGCCACAGGCTTTATATTAAGCTCAAAAACAATTTCAATAGTATAGTAATTAGGTCCTGGTAAAATTCTAACTTGTTTTAATCTGCCATTAGTTTTACTAAGTTCACCTATATTTAATCTTTCATTGGTCTTAGGAAATCTTATATAATTATCAACAATCTTACAAGTTTGATTAGAAAAGAAAGCTATTTTTCTACCATCTTTCTTAGCATAATTAGGAGGTTTAGGTTTTCCTTTATATTTAGATGGATTTTTCTTATAATCTTTTAAAGACTTATAAAAGCTTTTCCAATCATTAAAAACCGTTTTCATAATATGTTGATTGCTATGAGAAGGTATAGCAAGATAATCAACCTGTTTATTAATTTTAAAGATACCATCAAGTAAATTATAACTTATATATGGGTTATACTTATCTATTAAATCAAAAAGAGCAACTTCTTTAATTTCTTTTCTCTCACTAATTGGTTTTTCAAGTTCTTTCATTTTTCTTTTTTCATTATAAGCTATTTTTACTTTATTTAATTCTGGTATAGTAGAATTAATTTCATTTATTATCATATTTTCATTTTCTTCTCTTTTTTCTATATCTTTTTTAATACCACTAAATACTTGTCTTATGTAAAAGTTAGTAGTATTATATAGATTCTTTGAAAATAAACACATATCATCACAATAGTTATATAGATTATGACCCTTTTTAATTCTAATACTTTGAGTTCTTAATATCTTTTCTTCCTTCTTATCCCTTTCCACATTTTCACCTCCTTCAAATACAAAATTATTCTAATCCTACTTCTCCCATTGAGATTCAATGTATTCTTTTATTACATTAATACTTACCCCACCAGTAGAAATCAAGCAAAAGCTCTTTGACCAAAAAGAATCTTCCCATAATTTTTCTTTTATTTCAGGAAACTCTTTTTTAATTAATCTAGAAGCTGCGCTTTTATATGCATTAATGAACTTAGAAGCATGAGTATTAGGATGAGAACTATATAATATATGGACATGATCCTTATCATGATTCCACTCATTTAACTCAATATTATATCTTGGAGATATATTTTCAAATATTTCTTTTAATCTATTAGATATCTCATCATTAATTACTTTTCTTCTGTATTTAGTAACTAATATTAAGTGAAAATTAATGTTGAATACCGAATGATTATTTGATTGCAATTCCACTATTATCACCTACTTTTATATTTAATACTGATTATATTATATCACTAAAAGTACAGAAGTAACAACTATATTTTAACAAAATTCATTCCCACTTACTTTATAGTTGAAATAGGGGTTTTCTTTTGTATATTTTGATAAACTCGAGAAAGTACTAATGCCCCTAGCAGACAAACTAGGGAAAAACA
>NZ_JBQCYD010000027.1:0-31016 GCF_052088025.1 Senegalia sp. (in: firmicutes)
TCAGTTTTCAAAGACCAATTGTTCATCGCACTTGTTACCGGCGACTCTTACTACTGTATCAGTTTTTTTGAAGCTTGTCAACCTTTTTTTGAAATTCTTTTTTTAAAGATTTCTTGCTTACGCTTAAGATTGATAATATAAAGTTTTGATTGTCGTGTGCTTCCCTGACGACTTTTACTACTATATCAAATTATTTTGAGCTTGTCAACTCTTTTTAAAAAAACCTTTGTTTAGATTAATAATGGGTATATATTAAAATAAAAAATATTTATAGTATTTTAAAAATCAATTATGGTTAAAATCATATTATTACTTAAATATGTATAAAGAGGTGAGACTAATGATAGATAATAAAAATATTTCAATAGATTCTAATGCAGATTTTGCTATTTCTACATTCACTAATATATTGTTAAATAAATTAATAGATCTATATACTCCTAATTATACTGATTTAGTTATAATTTGCATAGGGACAGATAAATCTACAGGAGATTCCCTAGGGCCTTTAGTTGGTTATTTCTTAGATAAAAGACTTGTTTCAAAAAATAAAAACATTCATTTATATGGTACTTTAGATAAACCTGTACATGCTAAAAATCTACATGAGTATATAGACCTTATTAATAAGACTTATATAAATCCATTTGTAATTGCAATTGATGCTTCACTTGGTTTATATAATAGAATTGGTTTTGTAACAGTATGGGATGGACCTCTAAAACCAGGATCAGGTGTAAACAAGCAATTACCTGAAATAGGAAATATTCATATAACAGGTGTTGTAAATATTGCAGGTTTTATGGAATTTATATTACTTCAAAATACGCGTTTAAATATAGTTATGAAAATGGCTAATATAATATCCTCTTCAATTATATATTCTATTACCAAATTAAATATGGATAATAAAAACATCAATTAAAACAGCGGTGTATAATATCCTTTATTTAATATATCTTCTATTTGATCTATAGTTTTATCTGTAGCATTTATAAGTAATGTTTCTCTATCGCTATTTATATTTGATAAGTTTGACATATTATATCCATCTGCCATATAAATATATGCATCTGAATTATTTTCTACTATTTCATAGCCTCTATTTATAAGCTCACTAGCTAACTCATTTAATCCTTCTTGTATAGATATTTTTTTCATATAATAACCCTCCAAATTAGAAATTTTATTTTAGTATTTCTAATTTGGAGGGTTATTATGTACTATATTATTATATTAATATTTTTTTCATATAAATTAAATTTTATTAGTCCTTTTTTACTTAGAATATCCCCATCTATATTTAAAAAAACTTCATCTTTTGTATCAATATTAAAAGAATCTACTCGAATAAACTCCACATATTTTTTATACTTTCCATGATTTCCATTATAAACTGAAGGAAATAAAAATAACAGCTTAAACTTAGGTATCTCTTTTATTATACAGATATCTAATTTATTATCATCAATTTTTGCTTGTGGAGTTATTTTAATCCCTCCACCATAATATTTTCCATTTGCTAGGGCTATTAATAATATTTTTTCATCTCTTTTAATGTTATTATATTCTATAGTAACTTCCTTTGATTTAAATATCAGCAAAGTTCTTAAAATACCCATTGTATACGCTACTTTACCTTTAAATATTCCTTTAAATAGCTTTGTATTCTTTACTATTTCTGCATCTAATCCAATGCTTGCAACATTTAAAAATATATTTTCTTCTGCTAAGCCTATATTAACTTCTTTTGTTTTTCCTCTTATTATCCTTTTTAATGCTTCATTTATATTTAAAGAAACATTTAATGATCTAGCTAAATCATTTCCTGTACCCATAGGAATAATACCAAGTATTCCTTTTCCCTTTTCTTTTATACCACTTGCAACTTCTCTTATTGTTCCATCTCCACCTACTCCAACTATTATTTCATAGTTTTCATCTAAAAAATTTTTAGTTAGGATTCTTGCATCATCAATGCCATCTGTATAAACAATAATATACTCATAATGACTATTGCTTATATGCATTTCAATTATAGGTTTTATATCTTTTTTTCTGTTTTTTCCTGCTATGGGATTTATTATAAATGCAATTTTCATTTTATGCTACCTTGTGGCCCTTCTCATTTTACCTTCCATATACAAAGAATTTCTCTTTGCCTTATCTATAGCTTGTATCTCTTCAATGGATAATTTATATTCAGATTCTCCATTTACTATTGGTTTTCCATAACAAATAGATTCATTTCTACCATATAAGTTAGAAATTACAAGTCCAGTATTGTTTTCATCTAATAAGGCCACTGAAAAACTTAAATCACTACCTATGTCATCAAAGCCATTATATCTCATAATTCCAACTCTTTGTATTGAACTCTTAACCTTTTCATTTAATAATTCTAATTTATCATTTATATTTTTCATTTCTAATTTTGATTCATTTAACATATCTATATTTTTAAATAAAGTCTCTTCTAGATTATCTCCATTAGAGTTTACTAATAACTTTTTATACCTTTTCTTTAAACTAGATACCCTATATTCTTGTATCAAAAATAATAAGAATAATATTAAAGAAAATATTATAACCCCTATAATAACTTGATCTCTATATAAGTCTAATAGTTCTAGAACACTCTCCATAACCTTCTACCTCTTCCCCTAATTTAATTATCATTTACTTCTTTAGCAATTTGCTTTATTGCATCTATTGTTTTTATTATATCATCTTTTGTATTAAATGGCCCTATACTAAATCTAATTGCGCCTCTTTCTAATGTTCCTATTGTATCATGTGCTAGAGGAGCGCAATGAAGTCCTGATCTTGTTTGTATATCAAATACATTATCTAATATATAACTTATTTCTGATGAGTCTTCGCTTCCAATATTTAAAAGTATTACAGGAGCTCTTTTGCTTATATCTTTGGGACCATATAGTATTACTCCTTTAACATCTTTTATTCCATCTATGAAAATTTTTAGTAGTTCTTCTTCTTCTTGCCTTATCTTTTCTATTCCCTTATCTAATATATATTGAACCCCTGCTGAAAGGCCTACAATACCAGGAGTATTAGGAGTACCACTTTCATATTTATCAGGCAATATATCAGGTTGATCTAATTCATGTGATTTACTACCTGTACCTCCCTCTATTAGGGAATTTACCTTTATCCCTTCTTTTATATATAATCCTCCTGTACCTTGAGGACCTAAAAGACTTTTATGACCTGTAAAGGCTAACATATCTATATTCATTCTACCTACATCTATATCATATATACCTGCCGTTTGAGCTGAATCTACTAGATATAAAATATTATTTTCTTTTGCTAATTTTCCTATTTCCTCTATATCCAAAATACTACCTGTTATATTAGATGCATGAGTTGTTACTATCAATTTTGTATTTTCTTTTATAGCTTTCTTTATATCTTGTGTTTTTATAAATCCCTCTTTATCACATTTAACTATAGTGTTTTCTACACCAATTTTTTCAAGGGTTTTTATAGGCCTAAGTACTGAATTATGCTCCATTGTTGTTGTGATTACATGATCTCCACTTTTAAGGAATCCTTTTATTGCTAAATTAAGCGATTCTGTAGCATTTTGTGTGAATACTATATTCATTGGATTTTTTATATTAAATAATTTCGCTAAATTTTCCCTTGCTTGATAAATCTCTCTCCCTGCTCTCATAGCTAGCTTATGCCCAGCACGTCCAGGATTAGCAGAATAATCCTTCATGCATTCTATCATTTTTTCATATACAATCTCTGGTTTTTTAAATGTAGTTGCTGCATTATCTAAATAAATCAAATTTTCACCCCATTGTTTTTTATACTCTTATCTCTTTATAGTTTTATGCGGCAATATATAAGTTAAATAATATACTCCTGAAATTATAATTCCTCCTCCAATAACATTGCCAATTGTTACTGGTATTAAGTTTTTAACCCATATATCTAACCATGAAGTATCTAGTCCTAAAAGCTTTCCAAGTGGTAAAAAAAACATATTTGCAATACTATGCTCAAATCCCGAAAGTACAAAAAGCATTATAGGAAACCATATGGCAAATATTTTACCTATAACATCCTTTGCTGCTGTAGCAAACCATACTGATAATGTTACTATCATATTGCAAAGTATGCCTCTTATTGATGCTTCATAAAAAGAAATAGAAACTTTAGCTTCACTAACAGAAATAACTAATTTACTTATACTTTCTCCATCATATAATCCAGATTTATATATAGCATATGCTAATAATATAGATACTATAAAATTACCTGTATATACTATTATCCAGTTTTTAGATAAAGAAGCTAAACTGATTTTCTTATCTAATAAAGCCATTATCATGAGATTATTCCCAGTAAATAATTCAGCCCCTGCCATTAAAACCAACATAAGTCCTACAGGAAAGACTGAAGCTCCCATAAATTTAGATAAACCAACATCAATATTGCCAAGAGTCTGAGTAACTGTTAGAAACCCATGTGATCCAAAACCAATGAACACTCCTGCGAATATAGATAAAAGCAAACTTTGCATGAAATTTAATCTAGTTTTCCCCTCAGCCACTTGTATAGTAGCATCTGCTACTTCCTTAGGCGTTAACATTTTCTTGTCCATAAAATCACTTCCTTTATTTTAACTTTAATAAAATTATACTAAAAATCTCCCTAAGAATCAATAAAACCAAAAATGTTTCACGTGAAACATTTTTGGTTTTATTGCTATTAATATAATTCTTTCTTTATCTCAGGAAATATTTCCAAAGCTCTCTCCAGTATATCATGTTTATATGCTAAAAATATGCCGTAGTTAATTATAGGAATGTTTTTTTCCTTTGCTCTTTGAATTCTTGAAAGCATTTCTTTTCTATTTATCATACATGCTCCACAATGAACTACCATATTATAATTAGAAATATCTTCCGCTATACTATTTCCTGAACTCCAATTAAAATTAAGTTCCTTTTCTGATATTTCTTCTAAAAACCTAGGTATCTTATCCCTTCCAATATCACCTTTTTGTTTGTGATGAGTACAAGCTTCACTTATTAATATATTATCTTTGTCTTTTAAATTTCTTATTGCTTTTATTCCTCTTACAAATTCTAAAAGTTCACCTTTGTATCTGGCAAATAGTATAGAATAACTTGTAAGTAAAATCTCTCTTGGCACTATATCTTTTATATTGCCAAAGACTTGAGAATCTGTTATAACCATTTTAATTTTATCACCAAATAATTCAATGGTTTCTTCAAGTTCAGTATCTTGAACTACAATATTTATGGCATTTGCATCCAATACTTCTCTTATGGTTTGTACTTGTGGTAGTATCAACCTTCCCTTTGGTGCTGCCTTGTCTATGGGTGTTACTTGAATTATTACATCATTCTTTTGTATTTTATCTTTGATTATGAAATTTTCTTCTTCTATATATTTTGATAAGGTAATTAGTTTCTCTTTTAATTCTTCAATACCTATTTTAGTCTTTGTGCTTATTTTGAATATATCCATATTTAGTTCTTCTTTTAATCCTTCTATATCTCCATCTTCTATATCAATTTTATTTACTACTCCTATAAAAGGTATGTTTTTCTTTTTAAATTTATCTATTAATTCTTTTTCATAATGAAGATTATTTGTTTTAAAATCTAATAATATAATAGCCATATCAGTTTTTTCTAAAATATTTAATGTTTTTTTGATTCTTAGATTACCTAATTCTCCCGCGTCATCAATTCCTGCTGTATCTATAAATACTACAGGTCCTATGGGAAGTAATTCCATAGCCTTATATACAGGATCTGTGGTTGTTCCCTTTATATCACTAACCAATGATACACTTTGATTTGTAAGTGTATTTATAAGGCTTGATTTACCTATATTTCTCTTACCAAATATACCTATGTGAAGTCTATTTGCTCTTGGACTTTTATTCAAAAGTTATCTCCTCATTTCAAATCATTATCTATTTCATAACCTAATTTTTTTATATAATCATAATTTAAATATTTAGGTAGCTTTCTTTTAGCTTCTTTGGTGGATTCTATTGTGAAACTTAAATCTACCATCTTCTTATTTGAATATATGCTATATTTTTCTTTTAATTTATCTGGAGTACTTATAAGCATTATAGTATTTGCACCTGCCATGAGAGCTAATGCTTGAGCTTCTTTTTTTAGGGTTGAAATAGCTGTTGTGGCAGGAAGAAAAACATCTTGACATATTATCCTTGTCAGTGCAATTACCTTTAAATTAAGCTTTAAGTCAGAAGACTTTTCATTTTCAAATGGTGTGGATTTACTTGGTATAAACGGACCAAAGCCTATCATATGAACTCCATAATTTTTTTGAAATAATATTACATCTGCTATGTCAGAGTATGTTTGAGTAGGTAGTCCTATCATACCTCCTGAACCAATCCTAATCCCTGAATTCTTTATCCACTGTGTATTTTTTATTCTTTCATCTAATTTGCTATCAGGATGGATATAATCATATAATTCTTTACTTGCTGTTTCTATTTTAAGCAAATAATTATTTATTCCTGCTTTTTTAAATAATTTATATTCTTCTTCTTTTCTTTCACCTATACTTAAGGTTATACCCATTTTATATTTTTCTTTTATCTCTTTAATTATAGATAATATAATATCTGTAGTGTAGAATGGATCTTCACCTGATTGAAGTATAACTGTTTTTATTCCTAATTTATATAACTTATCAACTTCATTTAATATCTCTTCCCTACTCATTCTATATCTAAATTGTTTATTATCTTTTCTAAGACCGCAATAATTACAGTTTTTCATACAATAATTAGAAAATTCTATTGCTGCTCTAACCTCTATCCTATCTCCTACACATTCGCTTCTTATAATATCTGCAGCTTTTATAAGTGATTTATATTCATTATCATCTTTACTTTCTAATACATATATAATATCTTCCTTGTTTAAATTTATATTAGAAGAAACTTTCCTTAAAATCATCTTCATCTTTTCTGGTATTTCCATATCTATTGCTTTAGACAAATTATATTTATATCTATTTTCTAAGGAATGTATTCCTTCATAATATATTTTTTTATCTTTTAATAAACCTTCTATCTTTTCTTTATCTTTTTTATTGAATTTAATAGCAGTAGTACATATTTCTCCAAAACCTTTAGGTGTAGGTATAAGTTCATTTAATATATGACTTTTATCTAATGTGTTTTTTATATGAATCATATTTGAATTAGAAATAGATATTAATATATGTGGATTTTCAAATTCATCTTTTATAAACTTATTTAATATACTCATATCTTCCTCCTAGAAATATAAATCTCTTTCACCATTTTCCATTTTTTTAAGTCTTTCATTTAATTCATCTTGTAATTTTTCATCTTCTACATTTTCTGATAGATCATCTATTATCTTTTGTGTACTTTTTTTGGTTTCATCTGATGCATAATCTAGCGTGTGTTCTTTTAAAGTTAAGAGGGCATTTGACCTACATATACTTTTCATTTTTCCAGCTTTAACTAATTTCATAAAATCTTCTCCTGTCCTACCAACCCTATAACAAGCTGTGCAAAAACTTGGGATATATCCTGTATCACTTATTGACTTTACCACTTGATCAAGTGTTCTTTCATCAGATGTATAAAATTGATCTGAATTATGTTTTTTATTTTCCTTATATCCTCCAGGGCTTGTACTTGAATTAGCACTTAATTGTGATACCCCTAAATCTAATAATTCATCTCTTAATTTTCTAGATTCACGAGTAGATAAAATAATTCCTGTATAAGGAACTGCTAGTCTTATAATTGCTACTAATTTTTTAAATTCACTATCAGTAATTGGATATTGTATTTCTTCCATTTTTGCTCCTGGTGCTGGTCTAAGTCTTGGAAGTGATATAGTATGAGGTCCACAATTATATTTTTTCTCTAGATACTCTGCATGCATAAGTAGAGCTATTGTATCGAATTTATAATCATATAAACCATATAGTACTCCCATACCTAAATCATCTATTCCAGCTTCCATTGCCCTATCCATTACACTAAGTCTATAGTCATAATCAGATTTAGGACCAGTTGGATGATTATATTCATATGTTTTCTTATGATAAGTTTCCTGAAAACATTGATAGGTTCCTATTTCAGCTTCCTTTAATTTCACAAAATCTTCTTTATCCATAGGAGCTGCATTTATATTTACTCTTCTCATATCACTGTTTTTATAAATAGCATCTATTGATTCTATTATATAATCTAGAGGTGCAGATACATGGTCTTCACCTGCCACTAAAAGGAGTCTTTTTTGTCCACTTAACTCTAGTGCCTTTGCTTCATCTATTATTTCTCCTACACTTAAAGTCTTTCTAGTTAATTCTTTGTTATCCATTCTAAATCCACAATAAAGACAATTATTAATACATTTATTTGTTAAATATAATGGTGCAAACAATACTATTCTTTTACCATATATATCTTCTTTTATTTTTTTTGCTATATTGTATATTTTACTTATGTTTTTTTCATCTTCTACATTTAGAAGTATTGATGTTTCTTCTAAACTTAATCCTTTACCTTTACTTGCCTTATCTAATATCTTATCTATCTTTTCTAAACTTATATTTTTAGATTGTTTTAATATATCTTCTATTTTTTTCTCATCTATTATCATATTTTCACCCCTTGTTAAATATATAACTATTATAGCATAATTTTTATTATATTTATATAAAAATGAACTAAAAAAGTGTAGACTAAATTTAGTCTACACTTTTTTAAGGGTGAATTATTCCTTCGAGTATTATAGATGCAACTCCTCCAACTTCAATAACATCTGGATTAGCATAACTTGTTTTACATACTATTTGTGAAGGTCTATCTAAACTTTCACCTTGATTAACTGTTATTTCATCTTTATTTGTTAAATTATTTTTTCTCATATAATAAAACAAGGCTCCATTTGCTGTTCCTGTTGCTGCTTCTTCATCTATTCCTACAAGAGGTGCAAAGTTTCTACAATATATTTTATCTTGATCTATGCTAAAAGCATGAATTCCAATAACCTCTAATTTACTAGATAATTTTTTAACCTTTTCTTTGTCTATTATCAAATTATCTAAAATTTCTTTGTTTTTTATAGGAACTATTATATCAGGTAATCCTGTAGATATAATTTGGGGAATTAAACTTTCTTCTCCCAAAGATATTTCATCAATATTTATATTCATAGCATCTGCTAATTCTATAATATCCACATCTTTTTCTATTAATTCAGATTTTTTTTGTTCCATTACAACCTTATCTATTTTTTCTCCCTCCACATATACATCTACATATAGCTTACCTGCTTTAGTATGTTGATAGTATCTTTTTTTATTACCTTCTATACCATTTATATATCCTTTTTCTACTAAGGTATAGAAAGTAGCAATGGTAGCATGTCCACAAAGATCTACCTCTTGAGTCGGCGTAAAAAATCTAACCTTATAGTTGTCATCATCTATTTTTTGTATAAATGCTGTTTCAGATAAATTTAATTCCTTAGCTATCTTTTGCATATCTTTAGAATTTAATTTTCTGGCATCCGGTATTACACCCGCTTGATTGCCACTAAATTTTTTATCTGTAAATGCATCTACTAGATACATTATTAGCTCCATATTAAACCTCCTCTACATCTTTCAATTAATTATAACAGAAATAGTAATATATTACATTGGAAATGATTACTTTAAAAATGTTTCACGTGAAACATTTTACTCTCCATTTAATAATTCTATTATTCTATCTAAATCATCATCATTATAATATTCTATTTCTATTTTACCTTTTTTTCTTCCTTTGTTTATATTTACTTTAGTACCTAATGTTTTCCTGAGATTTTCTTCTATTTCTACTATTAAAGGATCTTTTTGCTTTTTTATCTTTTTTTCTTTGGTATTTGTTCCATTTACTTCTGATATTAATTTTTCAGTTTCCCTTACGCTTAATTTCTTTTCTATTATTATTTGTGCTATTTTATATTGCTTTTCTTTTTCTTCTAGTGAAAGTAGGGCTCTTGCATGACCATTACTTAATAATCCACCTTTTATCATGTTTTGAACCTTTTTTGATAATTTTAAAAGTCTCATTACATTTGTAATGTTTGACCTACTCTTACCTAAAATATCTGCAAGTTGTTCTTGGGTTATATCATTTTTATTTAAAATGCTTTCATAAGCATATGCTTCTTCAATTATATTTAAATCTTCTCTTTGAATGTTTTCTATTAGCGCTATTTCTGCTGATTTCTTTTGATTATCTTCTCTTATTATAGCAGATATAGTTTCTAAGCCTAATTTTTGTACAGCTCTAAACCTTCTCTCTCCTGCTATTATTTCATAACCTGTTTTTGTTTTCCCTACTATTATAGGTTGTATTAAACCCACTTTTTCTATTGAAAGAGCTAACTCTTTTATTGTTTCATCATTAAAATCTTTTCTTGGTTGATTTTTATTTGGTTTTATATCTGATATTTTTATATTTTCTACTTTTTCTATTCCTTTATCTGTTTCTATTTCTTCATTTGGATCATCAGGAATTAAAGCAGATAATCCCTTGCCAAGCCCTCTTTTCTTCTTAACCATACCTATATCACATCCTCAATATAATCTAAAAATTCTTCTGCAAGTTCCATATATGCTTCTGCTCCTTTAGATTTAGGATCATAATCTATTATAGATAAGCCATGGCTTGGAGCTTCTGCAAGTCTTACATTACGAGGAATTAATGTTGTATAAACTTTTCCTTTGAAATATTTTTTCACTTCATCTACCACTTGAATGGAAAGATTAGTTCTTCCATCAAACATGCTTAAAACTACTCCTTCTACTTCTAATTTTGGATTTAAGCTTCTTTTTATGAGCTTTATTGTACTCATAAGTTGGCTTACTCCTTCTAGAGCATAATATTCACATTGTATAGGTATTATAACACTATCTACTGCTACAAGTGCATTTATTGTAAGCAACCCTAGTGAAGGTGGACAGTCTATAAATACATAGTCATAATCATCCCTTATGCCTTCTAGAGATTTCTTTAATATAAGTTCTCTTTCATCTCTATTTGTTAATTCAATTTCAGCTCCTGCTAAATCTACATTTGAAGATATTATATCCAAATTTTCATTTTCAGTTTTTATTATTGCACTTTTTATATCTTCCCCTTCAATTAATACGTCATAAATAGATTTATCTACTATTTTTTTATCTATACCAAATCCACTACTTGTATTTCCTTGAGGGTCTATATCTAAAACAAGTACTTTTTTATTTAGTTTTGCAACACAAGCACTTAGATTTACATTGGTAGTGGTTTTGCCTACGCCACCTTTTTGATTAAATATCGCAATTACCTTTGCCATTAAACCATCTCCACTCATATTCCATTGTTATACTTATTATATCAAATTTAAATTATTTTCCTATACTTATATTATAAATTATATCTCTTTAGGGTATAAAAGTATATAAAGACTAAAAAGGAGAATGATATGGATAAATTAAAGAGAAGCTTTTATAGAAAATCTGCATTAGAGTTATCAAAAGATTTGTTAGGAAAATTCTTGGTTTTTAATAAAAATAATAAAAAATTCATAGCAAAGATAGTAGAGGTAGAAGCTTATATGGGAGAACATGATAAAGCATCTCACACATATATGAATAAGAGAACTAAAAGAACCGAAACTATGTTTAAAGATGCAGGCCATGCTTATGTCTATCTCATATATGGCATTTATAATTGTTTAAATATAGTATCAGGAGATAAAGATCTTCCTCAAGGTGTACTTTTAAGAGGTCTTGAACCTATGAATGAATTTGATACTATATCATTAAATAGATTTGATAAGAAATATAATGAACTCAGCAAAACACAAATTAAAAATCTAACTAATGGTCCAGGAAAACTCACACAAGCTCTTGGCATTACCCGGGACATAAATGGATGTGATCTAACAGATGATATCCTTTATATTTGTGAGGGAGAAGAAACCGAATTTGAAATAATTGAAAGTAAAAGAGTTGGAATAGATTATGCCGAAGAAGCAAAAGATTTCCTTTGGAGATTTTATATTTCTGATAGTAATTATATTAGTAAAAGGTAGTATAATTTATACTACCTTTTTATTTTTGGGTATTTTAACTGTTACTTCTATAAAATCACCTGTATCTTTTTCTTGATATTTTGCTTCTATTCCACTATCTTTTATTGCAGTATATGCATTTTTCAATGTGTTTAAATATATTTTAAAGTTTATTAAAGATTTGATGTTTTGTTTTGTTTTTTCTTCTGCTTCTTCTTTAATAGTTGTTAGATCTTCTAATAGTGATTTTATTAAGCTTTCCGTTTTTTTAACTGTAAGATCATTTTTTATTATTTTATCTAATATTTTATATTGAAGATCTTCTTCTGGCAATCTTAAAAGTGCTCTTGCATGTCTTTCAGATAAAGAGCTTTCTACCAAGGTTTTTTTTATTTCTTCTGGAAGTCTAAGAACTCTTAACTTATTTGCTATAGTAGATTGATTTTTACCTACTTTTTCTGCAAGTTCTTGTTGAGTTAGTCCATGATCATTTATCAAATTACAATATCCTTCTGCTTCCTCTAAAAAGTTTAAATCTTCTCTTTGAAGATTTTCTATTAAGGCAAGCATTGCGGAATCTTGATCTTTCATATTTACTAAAATAGCTGGTATAGTTTCAAGTTCTGCTAATCCTGCTGCACGAAGACGTCTTTCACCTGCTACTAATTCAAAATTGTTTTCTGCTATCTTTCTAACGCTTATGGGTTGAAGTACACCATATACATTTATCGACCTACTTAACTCTTCTATAGCTTTTTGACTGAAATTTTTTCTTGGTTGATAAGGATTAGGTTTGATCTCATTAATAGGTATATTTAAAATTTCTTGGCTTACATAATTCATTTATATCATCCTTTCCGACAGTGCTTATAAACTATTATACTATTTATTTCTCTAAAAATCTTTAAATTCCTTCTTTTTTATATAAGATATTTAAACTTTCGTATTCTAAAAACCAACATCTTTTTACAATTTATAGCGGTGTTTGTTTTGGTTTACCAGCTTTTCTAGGATATTTTGTCGGGGTTTGTTTTATTTTCTTTATAACTACTAAAACATGAGTGATGTCACTAAAGGGTAATTTAACCTCAAATTTTTCTTCTATTTCTCCACCAAGAATTTTTAGAGCTTTTTTAGCATCTTCTATTTCATCATATATTTGAGGACCTTTCATAGATATAAAGTATCCACCTTTTCTTACAAATGGTAAAGAATATTCAAGTAGTATATTTAAAGGTGCAACTGCTCTAGATACTGCTATATCAAATTGTTCCCTATATTCTTTGTCAGAGCCAAATTCTTCTGCTCTACCATGGATTGCTTTTATGTCTTTTAAATTAAGCTTATCTATAACTTCCTTTAAAAATTTTATTCTTTTATTTAAACTATCTAATAAAACTACTTGTGTAGTTTTGTTTTTTATTTTAATAGGTATTCCAGGAAATCCTCCTCCTGTTCCTATATCTATTATTTTAATATTATCTTTTATTTTATCTGTATTAAATATAGTTAGACTATCTAAAAAATGTTTTATATCTATTTCACTATCTTCTTTTATTGCTGTAATATTTATCTTCTCATTCCATTCTTTAAGTAAGTCTTTATAGAGCCTAAATTCATCTATTTCTTTAGGCTCTAGACTTATATTTAATTCAGGTAAGCCCTCTATTAAAGTATCTATATTACTCAATTTTATCACTCTCTTTTTTTTGTCTTCTTTTTTGCTCTAAATAAACCAATAACACATTTATATCTGCTGGTGATACTCCTGATATTCTAGATGCTTGACCTACAGAGTCTGGCTTTATATCTTCAAGTTTTTGTCTTGCTTCCAGTCTAAGCCCTTTTATATCATTATATTTAATACCTTCAGGTATTTTTTTGTTTTCTAGCTTTTTAAATTGTTCTATTTGCTTCATTTGTTTCTTAATATATCCTTCATATTTAATCATAATTTGAACTTGTGTTTTTACCTCTCTTGGTAAATCAGCTCTGTTTTCATCTAAATCAACAGTTTCTTCATACTTAATTTCAGGTCTCTTTATTAAATCATATAAGGATGTAGGCGACTTAAGATGCACACTAGCCAAACTTTCTAAGAAATTATTAGTTTTATCTGTAGGGGTTATTTGAATCTTTTTAAGTCTTTCTAATTCACAGTTCATAAGTCTTTCTTTTTCTTTCATTTTTTTGTATCTTTCCTCTGTTGCAAGACCTATATCATAACTTTTTTCTGTTAATCTTAAATCTGCATTGTCTTGTCTTAAAGTAAGTCTATATTCTGCTCTTGCTGTCATCATTCTATATGGTTCATTGGTTCCTTTTGTAACTAAATCATCTATTAATACACCAATATAAGCTTGTGATCTATCTAATATAAATTCTTCATTACCTTTTATTTTAAGGCTAGCATTTATTCCTGCAATAAGTCCTTGACTTGCTGCTTCTTCATATCCAGATGATCCATTTATCTGTCCTGCGAAATATAAATTTTCTATATCCTTATACTCTAAAGTTCTTTTAAGCTTTGTAGGATCAATAGAATCATATTCAATTGCATAAGCTTCTCTCATTACCTTCACATTTTCAAGTCCACTTACAGATCTTAATACATTTTCTTGTACATCTGCTGGAAGTGTTGTACTCATACCTTGAACATACATCTCTTTTGTATCTAATCCTTCAGGTTCTATAAATATCTGGTGTTTTTCCTTATCAGAAAATCTTACAACCTTATCTTCAATCGTTGGACAATATCTAGGACCCTTACCTTCCATTTTACCAGTATACATTGGGGATTTATCAAGATTATCAGTAATTATTTGATGAGTTTCTAAGTTTGTATATGCTAAATAGCATGATTCTTGTTTTCTCTCTATATGATCATTCATGAATGAAAAAGGTACTATGTTTTCATCTCCTGGTTGAGTAAGCATCTTACTAAAATCTATGCTATCTCTATGAATTCTTGCAGGAGTACCTGTTTTAAATCTTCTAAGATCTATATTTAAATCCTTTAAAGGTTCTGCAAGCATATTTGAAGGAGCAAGTCCATCTGGTCCTCCTGAATAGTTTATTTCTCCGATATATATTCTACCCCTTAAATAAGTTCCTGTAGAAAGTATTACAGTTTTTGCTTGATAATATGCACCAGTTCTTGTAATTACACCCTTAACCTTAGAGTCTTCTACAAGTAAATCTATTACCTCAGCTTGTTTTAAATCAAGATTGTCTTGACTTTCTATTATTTTTTTCATTTCTGTATGGTATATTCTTTTATCTGCTTGAGTTCTAAGTGAATGTACTGCTGGGCCTTTTGAAGTATTAAGCATTTTTGATTGAATAAATGCCTTATCTATATTAATTCCCATTTCTCCACCTAATGCATCTATTTCTCTTACTAAATGTCCTTTTCCAGTACCACCAATTGATGGATTACAAGGCATAAGTGCAATTGAATCAAGTGTCATAGTAATAATCAATGTTTTAAGTCCCATTCTAGCTGGTGCAAGGGCTGCTTCTACTCCGGCATGTCCTGCACCTACAACTATAACATCATAAGACCCTGCTTCATATTTAATAGAATTCATTTTTTCACTCCTTATTTTCCGATACAGAAGTCACTAAATATCCTATCTATAATATCTTCGCCTACTGTATCTCCGTTTATTTCACCTAAATTATCATAACATTCTTTCACATCAACTTCTATGCAATCAATAGGCATATTAATTTTTATTGATTCTAAGGCTTCTTCTATATTTTTCTTAGACTTTAAAAGTAAATCTTTATGCCTTACATTGTTTATTATAATACTGTCATTAATTTTTATATCACCTTTAAAAAACATATCTTTTATAGTTTCTTCAATTTGTGATAAACCACTACCCTTTAAAATAGAAGTGTTTAAGATAGTTTTATTTGGAAGATATTTTCTTAGAGTATCAATATCTGTTTTAACTTCTAAATCTGTTTTGTTTAATAGGATTATAGATTTTTTATACTTTATGAGCTCAATTATATTTTCATCTTCTCTAGTTAATTTCTCAGAAGCATCAAATACTACAATAGCTAAATCACCTTTATCTATTAGTTCTTTTGCCCTATCTACTCCTATCTTTTCTACTATATCCTCAGTTTCTCTAATCCCTGCAGTATCTACTATTATTAAAGGAATTCCATTTATATTTACATATTCTTCTATTATATCACGAGTAGTTCCTGGTACTTCTGTAACTATTGCTCTATTTTCTCTTAATATAGCATTCATTAAAGAAGATTTACCTACATTAGGTTTTCCAAGTATTATAGTCTTAAGTCCTTCTTTTAATATTTTCCCAGAATAAGACGTAGAAATCAATTTATTTATCTTTTCTAATATAAATTCACCTTCATTTTTCATCTTTTCATATGCAATTTCTTCAACATCATCTTCATCTGGAAAATCAATTGTAGCTTCAATTTGAGCAAGCATTTTTAATACTGATTCACTTAAGATTCTAACTTCAGATGATAAGGCACCTTCTAATTGATTTAATGACACATCAAAGCTTGAATCCGTTTTTGCACTTATTAAATCCATTACTGCTTCAGCTTGAGTTAAATCTATTCTTCCATTCATAAATGCTCTTTTTGTAAATTCTCCAGCATCTGCAATTCTAGCTCCATTTTCAAGTACTATTTCAAGTATTCTTCTAACTGATATAATACCTCCATGACAATTAATCTCAACTACATCTTCTGTAGTATAAGTATGTGGAGATTTCATATAAACAACTAATACTTCATCTATTATTTTATCATTATTTGGATCTATTATATGTCCATAATGTAATTTTCTACTTTCACTTAACTTTAACGATATATCATTCTTTGCTTTAAATATTTTATCAGCAATATCTACTGCATTTTTTCCACTTAAACGAACTATACCAATCCCAGCTTCACCTGGTGCAGTAGCTATAGCAGCTATTGTATCTATATCCAATTTATTCACCTCTTATTTTGGTCTAATATTATTATACCTCATTAACTAAATAAATAATATAAACCCAGTAATTAAACTGGGTTTATATTATTTATTTTATATCTATTACTACTCTTCTATTTGGATCTTCACCTTCACTAAATGTCTTTATATAAGGATCTGATTGAAGTGCTGAATGTATGATTCTTCTCTCATATGGATTCATAGATTCAAGTCTTATTTTTTTTCTAGTTCTCTTAGCTTTTCCTGCCATTTTTTTTGCAAGCCTTATTAAAGTATCTTCTCTTTTTTCTCTGTAATTTTCTGTATCTAATAAAACTTTTATATATTTATCACTATTTTTATTTACAATTAAACTTATTATATATTGTATAGAATCTAGAGTATTACCTCTTTTTCCAATAATTGCTCCCATGTCACTAGCATTTTCTCCAATTAATTCTATTTCTAAAATATCACCAATTAAAGAAGTTTTTGTTTGAGCATTTATTTCCATTTTATTAAGTAGTGAGTTTAAAAAGTTCTCTGCTTGTTTTTTAGGATCATTTTTTACTGTAACTTTAAGTTTTGCATCCTTTGATCCTATGAATCCTAAAAATCCTTTATTAGGTTCTTCTAATATTTCTATATCTACTTCATCTCTACTTACATTTAATTCTTTTAAAGCTTGTTCAATACCATTTTGAACAGTTTTTGAAGAAATAACAACTGATTTCATATTATTTTATATCCTCCTTAAGTTCTCCTGCATTTCTGTTTATAATAAATTGCTGAACTATCTGGAAAGTATTACTTATTACCCAGTATAATGCAAGTCCTGCTGGAACTGACCTTGCAAAAAATAATATCATAATAGGCATCATAGTTGTCATCATCTTTTGAGATGATTGAGCTGCATCATTTCCACCGCTAGGTTGTTTTGCCATCATCATTTTACTTTGGAAATAAGTAGTTATAGCTGCTATTATTGGTAATATCCATAAATCTGTATCCTTTAAATTATCTATCCATAAAAAACTCTTATTTATTGCATCATATGCAGCTTCGGATTCAAATACATATTTTACAGGTTCTCTTAAAACCGCAAAAAATCCTATAATTATTGGAAATTGTATAAGTAGGGGTAAACATCCTCCAAAAGGATTAACCTTATATTCTTTATATAATTCCATTGTTTTCATATTTAATGTTTCTTTATCATTCTTATATTTCTTTTGTAATTCAGCCATTTTTGGTTGAACTTTTTGCATATTCTTCATTGATTTTGTCTGCTTTAGTGTTAAAGGCAATATAATAAGTTTAATTATTATAGTAGCAATTATAATAGCTATTGCATAAGCAGAAAATCCTTCAAAATCTAGATTAGCTTTTGCAACTAAATTATAAATAAAATCCACTAATTTCCCCAAGGGACCAGCTAGGAATCTCATAATTTAATTTAAACCCCCTTAAAATTTACGGTACAGTTATTTTTTTTCTATTGGATCATATCCTCCAGCACTAAAAGGATTACACCTTAAAATTCTCCATATTGATTTCATACTTCCTTTAATAAAACCAAATTTATCTATAGCTTGAAAACTGTATTCAGAACAAGTAGGATAAAACCTGCAGTTTCTTCCTTTAAGTGGCGAAATGTATCTCTGATAAAGTCTTATAATTTTTTTTATTATACACTTCACTTTAAACAGCCTTTCAAATTTTTAATTTTGTTCTTTTTAATAAATTTAAAACAGACTTTTCTATATCCCTATAATTTGCAGCAGTAGAATGTATTCTAGCTAAGAAAATAATATCATAACCATCTTTCATATCTTTACTATTTAATCTAAAAGCTTCCTTTATAAGTCTTTTTACTCTATTACGAATTATAGCATTTCCTAATTTTTTAGTGGTAGAAAAACCTACCCTATTAAAGGAACGTCCATTTTTAATATAAAATATTACTAAAAATTTATTAGAAAGAGATTTTCCATTATCATAAACTTTTCTAAACTCTCTATTATTTTTGAGGCTTTCATATTTATTCATCTAAAACTCCTCTATTAATATTAGATTGAATAAAAAGGCCACTAAATGCGGCCTTAAGCTGACAATCTTTTTCTGCCTTTTTTTCTACGTTTTTGTAAGATATTTCTTCCAGATTTGTTTTTCATTCTTTTTCTAAAACCATGTTCTCTACTTCTTTGTCTCTTTTTAGGTTGGTATGTTCTCTTCATCAAATCCACCCCCTTTAAATTTGCTACCTCAAAAATATAATATATTTAATGGTAACTTCAAGATTTTTAATTTAAGCACTACTTATTGATTATAGCTATTTTGTTAGGGTATGTCAAGTTATCTCTAATATTTTTATCTTGTTGATATTTTTATTAACAGCTTGTTATTTTTGTGGATATCTCTTAAATTTGTTGATTGTTTATTGTTTTTTTGATATTATTAATAAAACTGTGGATTAATTAATCGAGAATATTAACAGTTATGCACACCTTGTGGATTAAAATGTGTATAACTTAAATTATCTGTGGATTTTGCTTTTTTTATATAGCTTAAATATTGAATATTACTCTTTTTTTAGTCAACAATCATATAATATACAAACTTGTTGATAATATCAATTTTTATATTATATTTATACATTTTTATCACTATTAACAAACTATCCACATAATAATTAACTTCAATTGTTTATTATATTTAAATATATTTTTAATTCAAAGATATATTTTTTGTGGATAACTATGTTTATATTAATATCAATAAAATTTATTTATGATATTAAATTAATAAATAGGAGGACAAATAATGTCAGATAATTTAGATGATTTATGGCTTAAAACACTTAAAATAATCAAAACTGAAGTTACTGAAGTAAGTTTTAATACCTGGTTTAAAAATACAAAACCTATATCTTTAGATAATAATATTATAACTCTAGCTTCACCAAATGAATTTACAAAGTCTATAATTGAAGATAGGTATCTATCTCTTATCAAAAATGCAATGAATCAAGTGGCAAATACTAATTATGAAATTAATTTTGTTTTACTTGGAGAAGAATTAAATATAGATAAAGGACAACCTATAAATCCATCTAGATATAAGGAGAAAACTGTTGAAGTTCCATTAAAATCTCAATTAAGACCAAAATATACTTTTGATCAATTTGTAATAGGTAATAGTAACCGATTTGCTCATGCTGCATCTCTTGCTGTAGCAGAAGCTCCAGCTAAGGCATATAATCCATTATTTATTTATGGAGGAGTAGGTCTTGGTAAGACTCACCTTATGAATGCAATAGGCCATTATATTTTAGATCAAAATCCTAATGCAAATGTAGCATATCTTTCGTCAGAAAAATTTACAAATGAACTTATAAATTCTATAAGAGATGATAAAAATGTTGAGTTTAGAAATAAATATAGACATGTAGATGTTTTACTAATAGATGATATCCAGTTTATTGCAGGAAAAGAAAGAACTCAGGAAGAATTTTTCCATACATTTAATGCACTTCAGGAAGCAAATAAACAGATTATTATTTCAAGTGATAGGCCACCAAAAGAGATACCAACACTTGAAGATAGATTAAGATCTAGATTTGAATGGGGTCTTATAGCAGATATACAACAACCTGATTTAGAAACCAGAATTGCAATACTTAAAAAGAAAGCTAATATAGAAAATTTGCACATAGATAATGAAGTGTTTTTATTTATTGCAGATAAAATAAGATCCAATATAAGAGAACTTGAAGGAGCACTAATTAGGATAATAGCCTATTCTTCTCTTACAAATAAAGAAATAACCATAGAACTTGCAAATGAAGCTTTAAAGGATATTATTTCAGGTAATAAGCATGAAAAAATTGATGTAAATAGAATAAAAAGAATTGTAGCAAAATATTTTAATGTTAAACTTGAAGATTTCAATTCCAAAAAAAGAGCACGTTCAATATCTCATCCTAGACAAATAGCAATGTATTTAACTCGTGAACTCACAGATCTATCTCTACCTAAAATAGGAGATGAATTTGGAGGTCGTGATCATACTACAGTTATACATGCTTATGATAAAATATCTAATAGTATAGAGAAGGATAATGAAATAAAAACTACTATAGAACAATTAGAAAAAGAAGTCAAAGATAATTAACAATTGCCTGTTCATAATATGTTATAGGATTGTTGATATCTTTTTATTTGATTTTTTAAAGTGAATATGTGGATAAATAGATACATGTTGATAACATTCTATAAACAGGCATGTAATATGATTTCTATGCATTACAATAGGTTATCCACAAATTCACAGCCCCTATTACTAATACTACTAGATTAAGTTTATTTATTCTACTCATTAATTAAAGGGAGGTTATCCACAATTGAAAATTAAAACTAAACAAAACACGCTATCAAAATATATTTCTACAGTACAAAAAGGTATATCATCAAAAACAACTTTACCTATATTAAGTGGTATCTTAGTAGAAGCTTATGATGATACTTTAAGATTAACAGGAACTGATTTAGAATTAGGTGTTGAAACAAAATTAGATTGTGAAGTAATTGAAGAAGGTAAGATAGTAATAACATCTAGAATTTTTGGTGATATAATAAGAAAATTACCTAATGATGAAGTAACTATATCTACAGATGAAAATTATAATATACATATTATCTGTAGTAATTCAGAATTTAATATACAAGGACATTCTGCAGAAGAATATCCTGAATTACCTTATATTGATGAAGAAAATTCATTTTCGCTACCTAAAGATATGCTAAAAAATATGATAAGACAAACAGTATTTGCTACAGCAACAGAAGAAACAAGACCAATACTAACAGGAGCATTACTTGAAATTGAAAATAATAATTTAGCATTAGTTGCATTAGATGGATATAGACTGGCACTTAAAAAATCTAAAGCAGAATATGAAGATATAAAAGTAGTAATACCTGCAAAAACTTTAAATGAAGTAAATAGGATACTAGATGAAGAAGAAGATAATGTGAATATAAAGTTCACAAAAAATCATATATTATTTGATTTAGGTGATACTGTTATTAATTCAAGATTACTAGAAGGACAATTCTTAAATTATAGAGATATAATAAGAGAAGAATATACTTCAAAGGTATCTGTGAAAACTAATGATATAAAGCAAAGTATAGAAAGAGCATCACTTTTAGCACGTGAAGGTAGAAATAATTTAGTTAAATTTGAAATAAAAGATAAATGTATGACTATTACATCTAATTCAGAAATAGGGGATGTACATGAAGAATTAGCTATTGAATTAGAAGGAGAAGATATAACAATAGCTTTTAATTCAAAATATATTTTAGATGGCTTAAAAGTTATAGATAGTGATATAATAAATATGAATTTTATATCCAATGTAAATCCATGTATAATAAAACCAGTAGAAGATGAAAATTATACCTATTTAGTATTACCTGTAAGACTTGCAGAAGTTAATTAAAGTATTTAATATAGGCACCTAGATAGGTGCCTATTAAATTTTAGAAAGGAGTTTGAAAATGAAAGAAATAAAAATAGATACAGAATATATAAAATTAGATCAATTACTTAAATATGCTGAAATAACTCAAACAGGAGGACATAGTAAATTTTTGATAAAAGAAGGAAAAGTAAAGGTAAATGGAGAAGAATGTACTATGAGGGGTAAGAAAATCAGAAAGAATGATATTATAGAAATAGAAGAAGAAGAAAAAATAGTTATAAAGTAATAATTAGAGCTTTGATTCATATAAAGGAACTAATGTTTGTGTTTTGTGAAATAAGTGATATAATAAAGGATGGGCTATTATGCACGTAAAAAGTATAAAATTAATTAATTTTAGAAATTACAATGGAATAAAAGTATTTTTAAATCCAAATGTTAATATTTTTTTAGGTGAAAATGGTGAAGGTAAGACAAATTTATTAGAATCTCTATTTATAGCCTCTAGTGGAAAATCTTTTAGAACTAATAGAGATAAGGAACTTATAAATATTGATAAAAATGAAGCATATATAGCAGTAGAACTTATTAGAGAAGATAGTGAAAAAAAAATAGAAATAAAGTTAGATAATAATAGTCCTAAAAGAGTTAAAATTAATGGTGTAGAACAAGATAAAATATCAGACATATTAGGAATATTAAAAGCTGTTATATTTTCTCCAGAGGATTTAAAAATTGTAAAAGAAGGTCCTTCTTATAGAAGAAACTTCCTAGATCAAGAAATTACTCAAATGAAACCTCTTTATAAAAGTATATTAAATGACTATAATAGAGTTTTAACTCAAAGAAATAATTTATTAAAGGTAATACCATATGATAAGAAAAAAAGAAAGATGTTATTTGTTTGGAATAAGCAGTTGATAGAATTAGGTAGTCGTATAATTATATTTAGAAAATCATTTATAGATAGACTAATACCTATTGCTCAAGAAATCCATAAAAGTGTGACAAATGGAGTTGAAAAATTAGATTTATCATACCAGCCTACTTTTGACATTAATGAATTAGATAAGAAAATCATAATGAAAAATTTTGAAGAATTATTAATTAAAAATGAAGATAGTGATATAGAAAAAGGTAGCACATCGCTAGGTCCTCATAAAGATGATATTGAAATTAAAATAAATGATAAAGATGTAAGAATCTTTGGATCTCAAGGACAAAAAAGAACTACAGTATTATCTCTTAAATTAGCAGAAGTTGAACTGATAAAGGATGAAACAGATGAAAATCCAATATTATTATTAGATGATGTTTTTTCTGAATTAGATAAAAATAGGCGTAAATATCTTGTATCAAGATTTAGTAAACTTCAAACCATAATAACAACTAATGATGATATAAATGATCTTGAAGTGGACAAAATAAATAAAAAAACTTATTATATTAAGGATGGAGATATTTTATATAGTAAGTAAGTTTTTATAGAAAGGATGATTTTATGTATGTTCATATTGGAGGAGATTATGTAATACCTTCATCAGAAATTATCAGTATAATAGATGTTGATTCAATGATTTCAAAAGATACTAGAAACTTTATCAGAGTATGTAAAGAAGAAGGTTTTTTAGTAAATATATCAGATAAAAAGATAAAAACTTTTGTTATAACTGAAAAAAGTATAAAAACTAAAGGAAATATTAAAAATGCGACTCAGAGTATAGTCTATTGTACAAACATAAAATCAACTACGCTTTATAAAAGAAGTGAATAAACTAAAGAACGGAGGAAAATAAATGGCGGTAAATAAGAATGACAGAAGTTATGGTGCTGAACAAATTCAAGTGCTAGAAGGATTAGATCCAGTTAGAAAAAGACCAGGGATGTATATAGGCAGCACAGGACCTAAAGGTTTACATCACCTAGTATATGAAGTAGTAGATAATAGTATAGATGAGGCCTTAGCTGGAGTATGTGATACTATAGAAGTTATATTAAATGCTAATGGATCAGTTACAGTCAGTGATAATGGTAGTGGTATACCAGTAGATATTCATCCTAAAACAGGAAAATCAACAGTTGAAACTGTTTTAACTGTATTACATGCCGGAGGTAAATTTGATAATGGTGCATATAAGGTATCAGGAGGTCTACATGGTGTTGGGGTATCTGTAGTTAATGCATTATCAGAGTATTTAAAAGTAGAGGTAAAAAGAAATGGTAATTTATACTTTCAAGAATTTAAAAGAGGTGTACCAGTATCTGATTTAAAAATTATTGATAAGGCTAAAGGAACAGGAACTAGTATTACATTCATGCCTGATAGTGAAATATTTGAAGAAATAGATTTTAAATATGAGACTTTAGAATATAGATTAATGGAAATGGCTTTTTTAAATAAAGGTATATCTATAACCATTGAAGATAAGATAAATGATAAAAAGAAAGAATTTCATTACGAAGGTGGAATAAGAGCATTTGTAAAACATTTAAATAGAAATAGGAATCCTATTCATAATAAAGAAATATATTATGAGGGAGAAAAAGAAGGTTCTACTGTAGAAATAGCTATTCAATACACAGATAGCTATAGTGAAAATATATTTGCATTTGCAAATAATATAAACACACAAGAAGGTGGAACACATTTAAGTGGTCTTAAATCTGCACTTACAAGAACAGTAAATGATTATGCTAGACGAAATAATATATTAAAAGAAAAAGATAATAATTTAAGTGGTGAAGATATAAGAGAAGGTATTACCACAGTGTTATCAGTAAAACTTTCAGATCCACAATTTGAAGGTCAAACCAAAACAAAACTTGGTAACAGTGAAATGAGAGGTATAGTTGATAATATTGTAAGTACTGCTATGGATAATTTCTTAGAAGAAAATCCAAAAGAAGCTAAAATAATAGTAGGAAAATCACTTAGTGCCTCACGTGCTCGTGAAGCTGCAAGAAAAGCACGTGATCTTACCCGTAGAAAAAGTGTGTTAGAAAGTTCTGCTTTACCTGGAAAACTTGCTGATTGCTCTGAAAAAGATGCATCTCTTTCAGAAATTTTTATAGTCGAGGGAGATTCTGCTGGAGGTTCTGCAAAGCAGGGAAGAGATAGAAGAACACAAGCAATACTTCCATTAAAAGGTAAAATAATGAATGTAGA
This sequence comes from Senegalia sp. (in: firmicutes), assembly GCF_052088025.1. Classification (NCBI taxonomy): domain Bacteria; kingdom Bacillati; phylum Bacillota; class Clostridia; order Eubacteriales; family Clostridiaceae; genus Senegalia; species Senegalia sp. (in: firmicutes). The sequence goes on from NZ_JBQCYD010000027.1 coordinate 25,773, forward strand.
AAAAGCAAGACTTGATAAAATATTAAATTTTGCTGAAATTAAAGCTATGATTACTGCATTTGGTGCTAGTATTGGTGAAGATTTTGATATATCAAATTTAAGATACCATAAAATAGTTATAATGACCGATGCCGATGTAGATGGTGCTCACATTAGAACATTGATATTGACATTTTTATACAGATATATGAAGCCACTAATAGAAAATGGATTTATATATATAGCACAACCACCTTTATATAAGGTTAAAGCAGGAAAACAAGAATACTATGCTTATACAGATGAGGAATTAGATAAAATATTAAGACAAGATCTTAAGGATATAAAAATAAAACCATCAATTTCAAGATACAAAGGACTTGGTGAGATGGATCCAGAACAATTATGGGATACAACAATGGATCCAGAAAAAAGAATATTGCTTCAAGTAACTATAGACGATGCTGTAGCAGCAGATGAGATATTTACAACTCTTATGGGAGATAAGGTACAACCTAGAAGAGAGTTTATAGAAGAAAATGCAAGAAAAGTTAAGAATTTAGATATTTAATTATTGTTTAAAAGGAGGAATATTATAAATGGTTGAAGAGAATAAAAATATTGTACCAATTGATATTGAACAAGAAATGAAAACATCATATCTTGATTATGCTATGAGTGTTATAGTATCACGTGCATTACCTGATGTACGTGATGGTCTAAAACCAGTTCATAGAAGAATAATTTATTCTATGAATGGACTTGGTTTAGTACCAGAGAAACCTCATAAAAAATCAGCACGTATAGTGGGAGACGTATTGGGTAAAATTTGCCGTCCTATTTCAACACTACAGAAGAAATAGGATTATAAGTGGGCAAAATCGGTGAACCCTGAAATGGGAATACCGAGGTAACTAGGAATACCACCTAGAACCGTAACGCATAGGAATTGAGCATCAGAAGGAAGCAATAATATTCCCACGAGTGTCCGCAACTTTGTAGTATGAAAATGAGATTAAAATATATGCTGAGCTATAGCAAAAAAAAGCTATAGAATTATAGGATAAAAAGCCTATAAGATAACAAAACTGAAATACCACCCACATGGAGATAGTGCTGTATATTATGCAATGGTAAGACTTGCTCAAAATTTCTCTACAAGATATCCACTTGTAGATGGACATGGTAATTTTGGATCGGTGGATGGAGATGGCGCGGCTGCAATGCGTTACACTGAAGCTAAAATGAGCAAGATTACAAATGAAATGCTTAGGGATATAGGAAAAAATACAATTGACTATAAACCTAACTTTGACGAGGAATTAGAAGAACCAATAGTACTTCCAAGTAGATTTCCTAATTTACTAGTAAATGGTACAAATGGTATAGCTGTAGGTATGGCAACAAGTATACCTCCACATAATTTAAATGAGGTTATTGATGCAGTAGTGATGCTAATTGATAATCCTGAAGCAGAACTTAAAGATTTAATGACTAAAATAAAAGGACCTGATTTTCCTACAGGAGCAACAATTACAGGAAAGGAAGCAATAAAAGAAGCATATAGAACCGGTAGAGGTAAAGTGAAAGTACGTGCTAAAACTACCATAGAACCAATGAAAAATAATAAGAATAGAATACTTGTAACAGAAATACCTTATCAAGTAAATAAGGCAAGATTAATAGAAAAGATAGCTCATTTAGTAAGAGATAAAAAGCTTGAAGGCATATCAGATTTAAGAGATGAGTCAGATAGAAATGGTATGAGGATTGTAATAGAGTTAAAAAGAGATGCAAATCCAAATATTGTATTAAACAATCTCTATAAACATACTCAAATGCAAGATACTTATAGTTTAATAATGATAGCACTAGTAAATAATGAACCTAAAGTTCTTACTTTAAAAGAAATATTAGAACATTATTTAGAACATCAAAGAGAAGTTATAACTAGAAGAACTCAATATGAATTAGATAAAGCACAAGCACGTGCACATATTTTAGAAGGAATTAAAATAGCACTTGACCATATTGATGAAGTAATAAAATTAATAAGAGCAAGTAAAAACGGACCTGAAGCAAAAGAAGGATTAATAAGCAAGTTTGGTTTATCTGAAATTCAAGCTCAAGCTATATTAGATATGAGACTTCAAAAGCTTACAGGACTTGAACGCGATAAAATAGATGAAGAATATAGTGCTTTAATAAAAGAAATAAATAGATTGACTGAAATTCTAGCAAATGAAAGATTAATATATAAAATAGTAAAAGATGAAATAATAGAAATAAGAGATAAATATGGTGATGAAAGAAGAACAGAGATTGTAAATTCTGTTGATGAAATTAATATTGCAGATATGATAGAAGAAGAAAACATAGTAATAACACTCACTCATTTTGGATATATTAAAAGATTACCAGAAGACACATATAAAATTCAACATAGAGGTGGAAGAGGAGTTACAGGACTTACCACACGTGATGAAGATTTTGTAGAAGATATGATAATAACATCTACCCATGACAATCTTTTATTCTTTACAAGTAAGGGGAAAGTATACACTTTAAAAGCTTTTCAAATTCCAGAAGCAAAAAGACAAGCTAAAGGAACTGCTGTGGTAAACCTTCTTCAGTTAGAAGCAGGAGAAACTATAAAAGCTATAATTCCAATAAAAGAATTTAAAGAGGAAAATTATCTTATATTCTCTACACAAAAAGGTTTAGTTAAAAAGACTAATATAACTCAATTTGAATCTATAAGAAAAAGTGGACTCATAGCAATAAACCTAAAAGATGGTGATGAACTTATATCAGTTAAAAAGACTAATGGAGAAAGTGATATAATAGTTACTACTATATTTGGTATGTCTATAAGATTTAATGAAAAAGATGTACGTGATATGGGAAGAGGTGCTATGGGAGTTAAAGCTATAAATTTAAATAGATCAGATAAAGTTATATCTATGAATCTTGTAGAAGAAGGAACAGATTTACTTGTAATAAGTGAACAAGGATTTGGTAAAAGAACAAATTTAGATGAATATAGAACTCAAACTAGAGGCGGTAAAGGTATAAAGACTTATAATATAAAAGCTCACACTGGTGATTTAATAGGTGCTAGAGTAGTAAATAAAGAAGATGAGATAATGATAATAAGCTATTTAGGTATAATAATTAGACTTAACATAGCAGGAATATCTCAAATGGGAAGAACTACCCAAGGAGTTAAAATAATGAAGGTTGGTAAAGACGATAGAGTCGTATCTATAGCCAAGGTAATGAATGAAGAAGAAATGGAAAAAATAGAAGAAACAGAAGAATCTTAAATTAAAGTTTAAATTTTAAAAAACAGGGTAAAAGGGTAAGGCGAGTTGAAAATTCGCTTTATCCTTTTTATAATGGGAGTAGAGGATAAAAATATTGGAGGAGGAGTTAGCATGGCGTTAAACGTAGACAAAAAATATAATGATGAAAAAAAAACATGGATATTAAAACCAAAAGGTGAGATAGATATATATACAGCTCCTAAATTTAAAGAAATATTATTAGAGGTTATAGAATCTAAAGAAAGTGACATAATAATAGATGGAGAAGATTTAGAGTATATAGATTCTACAGGACTTGGTGTTTTAATAAGTGGTCTAAAAAAATTAAAAGAAACAGATAAAAATATAATAATAATCAATTTACGCCCTAATATAGTCAAATTATTTGAAATAACTGGCTTAAATAAAGTTTTCGTAGTTAAGGGGGTGTAAGAGTGGAAGATTTAAGATTTCATACAAAAGATAAAGAAAATGTAGACCATATAAAATTAAGTATGCCTAATAAAGCTGAATATGTAAGTTTGATAAGACTTACTGCATCTGCAATTGCAAATAGAATAGGATTTAATATTGATGAAATAGAAGATATTAAAGTTGCAATAGGAGAAGCATGTACCAATGCAATAAGACATGGTTGTAAAAATATAAATGACACATACGATATAGAATTTTTTGCATATGATCATAAAATGGAAATAGAAATTAAGGATACAGGTAAAGAAAAAGCAAATATATGCATTAAAGAACCTAATACAGAAGATCTTAGAGAAGGTGGTTTAGGTCTATTTATAATTAAAACATTAATGGATGATGTAAAAATCAAAACCACAGAAGGTAAAGGTACAGTTATTCGTATGATGAAGACGATAGGGGTAGATTAATATGTCTAATAAAAATTCTGCCACAGAAACATATAATGGGGATGAAGAAATAGATGCAAAAGAATTGTTTAGAATATATGCTGAAACCAATGATAAAGGTATAAGAGATGAATTAATAAGCAGACATATATATATAGCAGAAATATTATCAAAAAAATATGCTAATAGAGGCATAGATTTTGATGATATATATCAAGTGGCTTGTTTAGGGTTAATTTATGCAATAGATAGATATGATTTAGAAAGAGGATATGAATTTTCAAGTTTTGCTACTCCAACCATAATAGGAGAAATAAAAAAATATTTTAGAGATAAAGGTTGGTCTATAAGAGTTCCAAGAAGGATACAAGAATTATCCAAGAAAATTAACAATGCTAAATTACTACTAAGTCAAGAACTTCAAAGAACCCCTACAGTAGCTGATATTGCAGAATATTTAAATTCTACAGAAGAAGAAATATTAGAAACTATGGAAGCAAGTAAAGTTTATACTCCACATTCCCTAGATGCTTCTCTTGATTCAGATAGAGAAGATAAAGATGTAAGTTTAGCAGCATTAATAGGAGAAGAAGATAAGGATTTACTTTTAATAGAAAATAGAGACTTTTTATTAAATACAATTGAAAAGTTAAATGATATAGAAAAGAAAATAATAAAAGATAGATATTTTAATAGAAAAACTCAAATAGCAATAGCTGAAGAAATAGGTATGAGTCAAATGACAGTTTCAAGACTTGAAAAGAAGATAATTCAAAAATTTAGAAAAGAATTAAATAAAATATATTCAGAATAAAACTATAGGGGTTAACTATAATTCCCCTTTTTTAATTTTTATATTTGACAAGTATATATTATTCTGTTATAGTAGTAAAAGTCGTCAGGGAAGCACACGACAATCAAAACTTTATATTGTCGATTCAACTTTTCTTTTTGTCATTCTGAGAGTAAACGAAGAATCTTAAAAAAAGAATTTCAAAAAAAGGTTGACAAGCTTCAAAAAAACTGATATAGTAGTAAGAGTCGCCGGTAACAAGTGCGATGAACAATTGGTCTTTGAA
>NZ_JBQCYD010000028.1:0-2854 GCF_052088025.1 Senegalia sp. (in: firmicutes)
TATAAGAATAAAGGTGAAGCAATATTTTTTAGAAGCTGTAAATAACTTTTTATTTGAGATAGAAAAAGAATTATATTGATGATTTAAAATAAAAGGGAAGAAATAGGATATATGATATATTCTATTCTTCCCTTTTATTCTGATTATTTTTATTATAAAAATCAATAACATACCATATAAGAAGGCTTATACCTAGTATAAAAGAAATATAAATATAAAAGTTTAAAAAAATTGGAGTGTAAGATAACATTCGTATAAAGTCTTCTTCACCCCAAACATTATTATTTATCCCAGCAATAGCAGCAGATAAATATTTTGTACTATACAGTATAGCAGATATTAAAAGAAATACACTTCCAGTTATTATTCTTACCATAATCAAACACCCCCTATCTTTTATATTTTTTTAAAATCACATAAAACCTAGCAAATAATAAATCAAATAAGAATAAGGAAAAATACATATAAGCAATGTGATTAAACTTCAAATAAAATTTCATGTTTTCTATTGGAGGATAAATTGAATTGTAATTAGCATAACTATAACTTACCTAGAATAAAAGCTATAACAATAAAATACACTACAAAAATAGACAAATCATAAAATGTTTTTAAAGAAAATAGGGGAGCATCTTCAAAATTAAAACCACCTAATTTATATGTAATTTTCTGTAATGATAATGCCGAAACTATTATAATTATTTCTTTTAAAAAACTCATATTCTCCTCCTTTCATTAAGGCTTAAAGAACTAATTGTTATCTATATTTTACCATATATTACACTCATCCACCACACCGAACACATGTTTGACACATGCCTTTTCTTATAGTATAATTTTCCTATAGAAAGAGGTGATTTTTTTGGATGTATTAGATAAGCTTAGAATACTTTCTGATGCTGCAAAGTATGATGTTTCTTGTTCTTCTAGTGGAAGTGATAGAAAGAATAAAAAAGGTGGAATGGGTTCTGCCAGTATAAATGGAATATGCCACAGTTGGTCTGATGATGGAAGATGTATCTCTCTTCTTAAAATACTTATGACAAATTACTGCATATATGACTGTGCTTATTGTATAAATAGAAGCTCAAATGATTTAGAAAGGGCAACACTAACACCTGATGAAATAGTGGATTTAACTATAAATTTTTACAAACGAAATTATATAGAAGGATTATTTCTAAGTTCTGCAATAATAAAGTCACCTAATCATACTATGGAGCTCATATTAAGGGTTGTAAAAAGACTTAGAGAGGTTGAAGGTTTTAATGGTTATATACATACAAAAGCCATACCCCATGCCGACAAGAGAATAATAGATGAAATAGGCCTATATGTAGATAGGATGAGTATAAATATAGAATTGCCTTCTGAAAAAGGACTTAAATTACTAGCTCCAAATAAGACAAGTAAAAGCATATTAACACCCATGGGAAATATTAAGGATAGGATCATTCAAACAAGAGAAGAAAAGAAAAAATTTAAATATGCAAATTCCTTTGTACCAGGAGGACAAAGCACCCAGCTAATAGTTGGTGCAACTGATGACAATGATCTAAAGATACTTAAATTAACAGAAGGTTTGTATGATGGATATAATTTAAAAAGAGTATATTATTCTGCCTTTGTACCAGTTTCTAAATCACCCAATTTACCTATAATTGATTCACCACCTGTCATTAGAGAAAATAGGTTATATCAAGCAGATTGGCTACTTAGGTATTATAATTTTAAGGCAGATGAATTATTATCTGATAAAAATCCTGATTTTGATCTATTACTTGATCCCAAATGTGATTGGGCACTTAGAAATATAGAACATTTTCCAGTAGAAATAAATAGGGCTGATTACAATATGCTTTTAAGAGTACCAGGAATAGGGGTTAAATCTGCTAGAAGGATTGTAGCTGCAAGAAAATTTAGAAATCTTGATTTCTATAATCTAAAGAAATTAAATATAGTACTTAAAAGAGCCAAATATTTCATAACTTGTAGTGGAAAGCACTATGGTATTAGTTCTATGAATTCAGATATAATAAGAGATAAACTTATATATGCTACAAATAGAAATCAAAATGAAAAGCAATTATCCATTTGGGAATTGGGTGGATTGTCATGATAAATCATTACATATATGATGGCTCTTTTGATGGACTTTTATCTTCAATATATAATGCATATTATAATAAGGATAAGCCAGATAAGATAATAGATAATGAAAAAAGAGAAGATAATTTCTTAGTCAGGGAAATATTAATAGAATCTCACGAGGAAAATGCTAAAAAAGTATATCATGCAATAATTAATAAAATTTCTAATTCAGCATTAAAAAAGATATATTATGCCTACCTTTCTGAAATAGATGGTATTGAAAGTGATATACTTGAATTTGTAAGATTAGGCTTTAAAATAGGGGCAGATATTGAATCAAATTTAGCTAATCCTATTGTATTAAAGATAGAAAATATATATAAAAGAGTAAGTCGAGAGAGACATAGGATGACAGGTTTAATCCGCTTTAAAGAACTTAAAAACAACATATTATATGCAGAAATAGAACCAGATTACAATGTAATAGGTGTATTAGCTCCATATTTCACAAATAGACTTGCAAATGAAAATTTCATAATTCATGATAAAAAAAGAAAGCTAGCTGTATTTTACAATAAGAAAGAATGGATCATAAAGGAAGTAGATGGTGATTTAAATATAAACTTTGATAAAAGTGAAGAGGACTATCAAAGCTTATGGAAGATGTATTTTAAATCCATATCTATAAAGGAAAAGATGAATCCAAAACTTCAAAGAAGTAATATGCCAAAGAAATATTGGAAATATCTAATAGAAAAAGGGG
>NZ_JBQCYD010000028.1:2954-30788 GCF_052088025.1 Senegalia sp. (in: firmicutes)
CCCCTGTAATAATATATGGCAAGTTGAGTTCTATCACGAAGTTCCAATTTATCAAGCATAGTTGAAATATAATTTCTAATAGTGCCTTCAGATAAAAATAACTTACCAGCTATCTCTTTATTGTTTAGCCCCTCTGCTAGAAGGATTAATATATCCATTTCCCTAGATGAAAACTTTTCTTCAATATCTCTTCTACTATCAGTCTTAAAGCTCCCTACAATTTCGCTGTCAAAGACCATATTTCCCTTGTCTACTGCTTCAATTGAAGGTATCAAACTATCAATATGCTGCTTTAAAATATAGCCCATGCAGCCTAGTTCAAGAGCTCTTTTAATATATTTATCATCTCTAAAGGTAGTAATCAAAAGTATCTTAGCTTGACTATCATATTTTAATATCTCTTCTGTAGCTTTTATTCCAGATAGATCTTCCATCCTTATATCCATCAAAACCACATCAGGCTTATATTGTTTGTATAAATTAATTGCGTCGATTCCACTATGACCTAGGGCCAAAACTTCAATTGAATGCGCTTCCACTATAGTTTTAAGGGAAGATACTACTAAGGGATCATCATCTATTATTATAATTTTCATATTTTATTTCCTTTCATAAGAGTCAAATGCAATCTAAATCCATCTTCAAATCTATAATTAAATATACCCTTATATTTTTTTGCCATTTCATCCATAGAATATAGTCCTATTCCATCATCTGAATCTTTTTTATAATCATAAATTGTCCCATTATCATTAATAATAATCGAATAAAATTTAGGCTGATTTAATATCTTTATATCCATACTATCTGCACTTGAATGCTTTAATGTATTGTTTATAGCTTCCTTAACTGCTGCTAGAATGTCATATTTCAATTTATAATCTAAGTCACAATCTATATTATAGGTTAAATTTATATTTAAACCTATAGTTTCATCTATTATCTCATTTATATTATATTCTAAATCTATAGATTCATTTCTTAAATTATATAAATTACTCCTTATATCATCCATACCAGTAGACAAATTCTTACCTAAAGCATCAAGACCTCTTACTAAGTTTCCATTCTTAATTAGTTTCAGCGCCTTTAATTGTATGATGCTACTACTTATAGTGTGACCTATAGAATCATGTAGTTCTCTTGCGATTCTATTTCTTTCTTCTAACAAGGCAATTTGAATGTTCTTTTCTTCATCTACTTTTAATTGCTCATTATATTTTCTTAAGAATAGAGTATCTTCTTTTAATTTATCACGTACACTCCTATTTTGAATGAGTATTTCATTTAACCTATCTGTAGAAATAGAAAGATAGATTGATATGAAAGATAGAACTACTATAAGTATATTTAAATTCATAAATAGTAGGGGCAAAAACAAAAAGAAAGTTTTTTTGAAATCGATATACATATTATATAAAATCAAAGGAAAGTAATATAAAAATATATTGTCATAAAATATTAAAACTATAAATAAAAAATAAAGTACATATCTTATTTTTTTGAATGCAAACAAATCTAAAGACATGGAAATTATAAGTGAAATTAATAGATAAAATACAAGGTCTATTTCACTATCTAAATACGAAAAATATAAAGAAAGCACTATAATAATTAATTTTTCTATGAATCTTCTCATATCAACCACCTTTTAAGGATTACTTATGATAATTATAACTTATCATATGACATTTGTCATAAAAAGAAGTGAGAATATTCACTACTGTAGTAAGTATATAATTGATATAATAGTATTAACAAAGAAAGTGGTGATTTAAATGGTTGTAAAAGTAGAAAATCTAGTTAAAAGATACAAGGAATTAATAGCTCTTGATCATTTCAATATGGAGTTAAGAGAGGGAGAAATATTAGGGCTCCTTGGACCAAATGGATGCGGGAAAACTACAGCTATAAACTCAATACTTTCACTCCTTAAATTTGACAAAGGACAAATCACAATATTTGGAGAAGAAATGACTCCTAATTCTTATCATATAAAAAAAGAAATAGGAATAGTACCTCAAGAAGTTTCAGTATTTCAAAATCTTACTGTATATGAAAACATAGATTATTTTTGTGGATTATATATAGATGATAAAAAATTAAGAAAAGAATATGTAGCTCAAGCGATAGATTTTGTAGATCTAAATGAATTCAAGAAGTTCTTCCCCAAAAAATTAAGTGGTGGACTTAAAAGAAGATTAAATATAGCATGTGGCATAGTTCATAAACCAAAACTAATATTTTTAGATGAACCAACTGTAGCAGTAGATGCTCAAAGCAGGAATTTCATACTTGAAGGAATTAAAAAATTAAATAAATCTGGAAGTACAATTATATATACAACTCATTATTTAGAAGAAGCAGAGGTCCTATGCGATAGAATCATAATAATGGATAGAGGAAAAAATATTGTATCTGGAACTAATGAAGAATTAAAATCCATGATTACAACTACAGAAAAGATAGTAGTGGGTTTTGTAGATGCAAATGGTGAACTTTTAGAAAAGATAAAAAATATAGCTCATGTATTAGATATAGAGTTAAAAGATAATGACTACATCATAAAGTTTGAAAATGGTGTAAATAATTTATCTAATTTAATAGAATTTATAAAGGAAAATAATTTAACCTATGAAAAGTTGTATTCAAGGCAACCTACATTAAATGATGTATTCTTAGAGCTCACAGGGAAGGAGCTGAGGGACTGATGAATGATTTATATAGAAATATAATATATCAGGCTAAAAATAATTTTAGGGATAAGGGATTTTTATTTTGGTCTCTAGCTTATCCTATTTTGATGGCATCATTTTTCTATTTAGCATTTAGTGGTATTACAAACCTAGAACTTGAAGATATAAATGTAGGTATAGAAAGTGACAACCGATTAGCACCTATACTTGAAAGTATAGATATTTTAAATGTAGAAGAAATATCATCTGATGAGGCAAGTGAAAGTTTAAAGAATCAAAAAATAGAAGCTTTTATAGAAGATGATTTAACTTTACTAGTAAGTGAATCTGGCCTTAATGAAACTGTAATCAAGTCTATATTAGAACAAATAGTTCAAACAAATGCACTTAATAGACCCTTAGAAGAATTTGATTATGAAATAGATTATTTAAAGGGTGAAAACCAAGAGGCAAATGGTATACTCGTTATTTTTTATTCCTTAATTGCTATGGTTTCAACATATGGAGTATTTGTTGGAATGGAAATAGTAGAATATATCCAGGCAAATTTATCTACTCTTGGTGCAAGAATAAATACAACGCCTATTAAAAAGCATATATTTTTGATTAGTGGTGTAATAGTAGGACTTTTTTTAAACTTAACAACAAATGCAATCTTACTCTTTTTTATAGAAGTAATATTAAAATTAGATTTGATAAAGTCAATGGCTTATAGTGCTTTATTCATACTTTTAGGTAATTTATTTGGAGTTTCCTTAGGTATGTTAATAGGAGTTTCAAATAAAAAAAGTCTTAATTTTAAAACAATGCTTGCAATAACATCAACACTTGTCCTATCAGCCTTATCAGGACTTTTCACAGTGGAAATAAAAATACTTATAGAAGAAAACCTCCCAATACTTGGGCAGATAAATCCTATTGCAATAATTACTAATAACCTATATAAAATAAACTTACTTGGAAATACAAATGATATGGGCCAAGGTATAATGATATTAATAAGTTATTTTATAGTTTTTTCATCAATATCTTTAGTTCTTTTAAGGAGGAAGAAATATGATAGTATATAAGTATTTTTTAAAAACAGCATACAGATACAAATTAATAATATTATCATATGCATTAATATTCTTCATACTTTCAATGATAAATGGAGCTAGTACTGAAAATAAAGATATTTCATTTGAAGAATCAAATTTAGATATAGCTGTTGTAGATAATTCAAATAGTGATTTATCTAATGGTCTAATAGATTATCTAGATAAAAACAATACTATAATAATGATGGAAGAAGATATAGCAGAAATAAAAGAAAAGATTTTTTTACAAGTAATAGAAGGAGCTATAATAATTCCTGAAAACTTTGATAAAAATGTATTAGAAAAAAATGAATCTTTAGAAGTTATAAAAGATGATAGATTAATGACTTCTGTACAAATTGAAAATGAAATAAATAAATATCTTATATTTGCAAATGCAAGCGCAAGTGAAGATGGATTTAATTTAGATCAAGTATCAGATTCATTAAATCAAGATATAGAAGTTGAACTTATAAAGGCAGACAATCCTAGCTTGAACACTTCAGCCAATAGTTGGTTTAAATTTTATTTTAACTTTACAGGCTATATTATAATAGCCATTTATGTAGCAGTACTAGGGCTTATTATGACTGAATTTAAAGATGAAAACATAGAAAAAAGAACAAAGATATCTTCAAAGAAATTTATGAATTTTAATAGTGAAATATATCTTGGACAGATAACAGTAGGAGCTATTATTACCTTGATATTTATATTAGGAAGTCTTGTATTAAAGGGAAAACATATAGGAGAAGTAGATTTTATAAAGTACCTTGTAAATACAGTGATATTTTCCTTTTCAATTCTTTGTTTCACATTTTTGATCAATAACCTTACCAGAAATAGATTTTTAATAAATGGATTAAGTACTGTAGCATCCCTTGGAACAGCCTTTATATCTGGAGTTATGGTGCCTCAAGCATTTCTAAGTGATAAGGTGCTTACTATAGCTAAGTTTTTCCCAACATATTATTTTGTAAGAGTAAATGAAACTAAATGGACTTCCTTCCTAGATATAAAATATGAATTATTCATGCAAATATTATTTGGGATAGTATTCTTGTTATTAGGCCTATATTTCTCAAAAATAAAGCAAAAAGCTTAGTGGATGTATAATTTTATATATTAATGTGATAAAATATAGTAGAGTTGACATAATATCTCTTAGGGGGTGAAATATTTTGACAAAGACAAAAACTATATTTATCACATTTACAGTATTTTTAAGCTTAATTTTAATATATATGATAGCAGCTACATTTATAAATATAGGCTATTTATATGAGTTTTCATATATAGTTTTAATCTTTTTATTTGTAATATCTTTAGTAATTGCATTAAGTAAAAAGAAAATATTTATATATAAAGATAAATTATCTAAATCAATATTGATATTTGCACTTATAGTACTTTCCTTTACAAATATATATATTTCAAAAGCCTATATAGAAAAGCTAAAAAATACAGATTATTATACTTTAAATAGTTATACAAAAGCAACATTATTAAACTCTGAAGTGAAAAAGGAATATAAGGAATATAAAACTAAAAATTTGACATTACTTTATAGAAAATCCTCAGAACCTGCAATTGAACTCATAGAAGAATATATAAATCAAACTAAAATAGATGCAGAAAAAATATATAAGGGAGTAAATTACAATCCTTTAACTATAAAAGTAACTGATCCTGATACATTTAATGAAGATTTAATAGTAAATGATTTTACAGGTGGATACTATTATGAAGATTTAAAACAAATTAAAATACCTCTATCTGATATATATAAGGAAGTACTTTCACTTGAACCAATAAATGAATTTAGATTTGTACTAAGGCATGAATATACTCACTATATATCACATATGTATAGAATAAAAAATAGTATAAATAGAGATAGCATTCCAGTTTGGTTTGAAGAAGGAATAGCATCATTTATAGGAGCAGGAGATATGTCTACACCTAATATGATGATGGATGAAGTAATTCCCTTTAAAAACCTAATTACTCCACAAGAGTGGCAAAGTAAGGATGCTTATGAACAAAGCTATAGAATGATTTATATATTAGTATATGAACATGGAGAAGATGTATTAGAAGAAATATTATTTGGACTTAAAAGTATGACCTTTGATAAATCTTTCAAAAAGGCTACAGGAAAAAGTTTGAAGTATTATGAAGGTGAATTAGAAAAATACAATCAATTAGGCTTTGAAGGCTTCCCTATTATAGATGTAGAATCAAATGACACAGAAAAAATAGAAGAATTAAGGATAAAGGGACTTGAAAAATATATAGAAAAAAATCCTGAAAATAAGGATGCAATAAGGGAACTCGAAAGATTAAAGGGGAGTGAATTTTAATGGGTATATTAAAGCTTTTGATGATAATTTTCTTTGTAAATGCTTTTATACTTTTTTTACTAAGAACATCAGGTAAAATATCTGAAGAAAGTACACTTTATAAAATATTAAATATGATATTAGTAAATCTTCCCCTAGCTCTCATTTGGATATATATATTGTACCTATCTACAGATAGCTACATGGACCTTTTTGTAAGCTTGATTTTCACTGCCATAATAGGGGCTATAATGTATGTTTTTCACAGGAGAATTAAGGTTGATAAATATATAAATTCTTATATGGTGATTGTAGGGATGACCTTAATATTTATTTTTTTCATTATGATAGTAAGGCTTACATCTATATATAATATGGGTGTTTTTGCAGCCTTTATAGCAGCTAGTCTTGCACAGATGATCTTTAAAAGTAAAAATAATAGTGAAAATGCCAAAATAACAGCTATTACAATGATTGTAATATTTTTTCTAGTAATAGGTTTCACAAGCTATTCAAATACATTTAAAAACTATTCATTTGCAAAAACAAAGCCTGAAAGAATAGCAGATCAATATATGATAGAAAAAGGATATGATTTAGACAATATAAATCACAAAAACATTGATATGTCTATGATTAGAAAAGAAAAATTAAATATGAGCTATGTAATAAATGATGATAATTATAACAGTAAATTAGAAGAAATAATAACAATGACATATTATAAGGGCAAGATAGTAGAATATACTGTATCTGAATTTTAATCTAATGGAATTGTCAATACTATTGACAATTCTATTTTTTATTATATAATAAATACTACCGACCGACTGGTCGGTATTTATATTTAAGATTATTGGAGGAATGAATGTGAAAAAGAAATTAATAGTATTTTTATTAGTAATATCACTCTTAGCACTAGTAGCAGGATGTAGCGATGAAGAGGAAAATGAAACAAAAGAAGAACAAAAGATAGCTGTTGAAATAGAAAAAATAGAAAAAGGTGATATTTCAAATAGTATCACAATAGGAGGGCGCGCTATACCTCAAGCTGAAATGATGATAACAGCAGATTCAAGCTTAAAGGTAGATGATATAAAAAAGAGCCTTGGAAAAGAAGTAGAAAAAGGAGATGTATTATTCACATTAAAGACAAAAGATGAAATAAAGGAAATAAAATCTCCACTTGAAGGAACAATTTCACAAGTAAACTTAAAAGAAGATGAATTTGTACCTTTGATGCAAGCAGCTATGGTAATAGTTGATAACAAGGCACCTATAACTATATCTATAAATGCAAGTGAAAATTTGATAAATGAGCTATATATAGGGAAAAAGGTTAAGGTGGATATAGATTCAATAGAAGAAGAAAATTTAGATGGACAGATAGTAAGTATATCACCTACAGTAAATGAACAAACAGGTCTATATAGTGCTAATATACTATTAGATGAAGAAAACAGAAATATAAGACCGTCAATGAATGCAAGTATTAACATGGATACTGATCTAGTAGAAAATACACTTAAGATCAAATCTGAAGCAATTTTAAATGTAAATGGAAAACAAATAGTATATATAATAAAGGATTCTAAGGCAAAACAAGTAGAGGTTAAAACTGGGCTTGATACAGGAGAACTCACTGAAATCAAATCAGGACTTAGTGAAGGGGAGAAAATAGTAGTTAAGGGTCAAAATTATATAGAAGATGGCGCAAAAGTCGAAGTTTTAAGAGGTGAAGAGAATGAATCTAACTAATCTTTCAGTTAAAAGGCCCGTTACTATTGTAATGGTGACTTTGATTGTAGTGCTTTTAGGTATAGTATCTCTTACAAGGCTACCTATAGATTTGTTACCACAATTTAGTTTGCCAATAGCAATAGTTCAAACTCAATATAGTGGAGTAGGACCTCAAGAAATTGAAAATCTAGTGACAAAACCACTAGAAAGTTCAATAGGTACTGTATCAAATATAGAAAATGTATCCAGTATATCTAGCGAAGGCTCTTCTGTCATAATTGCAGAATTTAACTTTGGAACAGATATGGACTTTGCATCTCTTGAAATGAGAGAAAAAGTAGATATGATAAAGGGCTTTTTACCAGAAGGTGCAAATAGCCCCATGGTACTTAAGATAGATCCAAACGCAATGCCTGTAATAGAAGCATCACTTTCAGGAAGTGATGACTTGTCAAGCCTTCAAGAATTTGCAGAAGATGAATTATCAGGAAGACTTGAAAGACTTGAAGGGGTAGCATCTGTAAACATATCTGGTGGATATGAAAAGGAAATAAATATAGAAGCAGATTTAGCAAAACTTCAAAACTATGGAATAAATATGGATAGTATAGCTCAAATTATAGGAGCTCAAAATATGAGTATGCCAGGAGGAACCATAGAAAAAGGAATACAAAATTTAACAATAAGAACATCAGGAGAATTTAGTGATGTAGATGAAATAAGGAATTTACAAATTAATCTACCCACAGGTGCAACCATTCCCTTATCTGATGTGGCAGAAGTTAATTTAGAAAACAAGGAAATAAAATCAATATCAAAGATAAATGGAAATCAAAGTTTAAGTATTTCAGTACAAAAACAATCTGGAACAAACACAGTATCAGTTTCTTCTAGGATAAATGAAGAACTAGAAAAAATAAGGCAAGAATTTCCTAATAGAGATATAAAGGTAGTAATAGATCAAGCTGATTTTATAAACCTATCAATATCTACAGTACTTAAATCAGGAGCACTTGGTGCAATTCTTGCTATGATAATATTGTTTCTGTTTTTAAGAAATATCAGAACAACCCTTATAGTAGGAACAGCAATACCAGTATCTATAATAGCAACATTTTCACTAATATATTTTGCTGGAGTAACACTAAACCTCATGACCCTTGGTGGACTGGCACTTGGTATAGGTATGCTTGTAGATAACTCTATAGTAGTACTTGAAAATATATATAGATTTAGAAAAGAAGGAAGTAGCAAGGTAGAATCCGCCATAAAGGGAACAAAGGAAGTAGCTATGGCTGTAACAGCATCAACCCTTACAACTGTTGCAGTATTTTTACCAATAGTATTTGTAGAAGGAATTACATCTACAATATTTAAAGAACTTGCACTTACCATTACATTTTCACTACTAGCATCACTTTTAGTATCACTTACACTGGTACCAATGCTATCTTCACAGATACTAAATATAGATATAAACAATGAAGAAAAGTCAAAAAGAAAATCATTTATATTACATGCCTTTGATAGAGGATTTGAAAAACTTGAAAACCTATATAAAAGAGTACTTAAATGGTCTCTAGGTCATAGAAAATCCACAATATTAATAGCTCTACTCATATTTGTATTAAGTATGGCATCCCTCATAACAGTAGGAGCAGAATTCATACCAGCAACTGATGAAGGTCAGTTTTCTGTATCAATAAACCTACCTATAGGCTCTGAACTTGAAAGAACAGATGAAGTTTCAAAAGAAATAGAAAAAAGACTAGAAAAAATGGATATAGTAGAAACTGTATTTACTTCAGTAGGTTCATCTGGAAGTTTTTCAATGGGTGGAAGTACAGAAAATCAAGCTACAATAACAGGAGTACTAAAGGAAGATAGGGATCAATCCACCTTTGATCTAGCGGAAGATATAAGAAGTAAATTAAATATAGCAGGAGCAGATATAAAGGTAAATGTAACAAGCAATTCAATGGGTGCTGTAAGTATGGCTGGAGCCCCAATAAGCATACAAATAAAAGGTCAAGATTTAGATAAATTAGAAGATATATCAAAAGATTTTGTAAAATTATTAGAAGAAGTAGAAGGCACAAGAGAAGTAACTAGTAATATAGGAGAAGGAATACCAGAAGTAGAAATAGAAATAGATAAATTAAAGGCAAGTAACTATGGACTTACTACAGCTCAAATAGGTGGAACTGTAAGAAGTGTAATATCAGGAAATACAGCAAGTAGATACACAACAGAAGGTAATGAAATAGATATAGTATTAAAGGGAAATGATTTATATTCTGAAAATCTAGAGAATCTAAGAAATCTTCCAATAACTACACCTATGGGAAGCACAGTAAACCTAGAAGAAGTAGCAGATGTAGAAATAGTAAATGGTCCAATATCTATAAATAGAGATAGTCAATCCAGGATGGTTACAGTAAATAGTGAACTTAAGGATAGAGATTTAAGCAGTGTCATAACAGATATAGAAGAAAAACTTGAAGGTTATGATTTGGAAAATGGCTATAGCTATAATATAGCAGGAGAAAATGAACAATTAGAAGAAGCATTTTCTGATTTATTCCTAGCACTAGCACTTGCAGTAGTTTTAGTATATATGATACTAGCATCTCAATTTGAATCACTAATTCATCCATTTACAATAATGTTTACCGTACCACTTTCAATAGCAGGTGGGGCACTAGGATTATTTATAACACAAAGAACATTAAATGTAACATCCCTAATAGGAGCTATAATACTAATAGGTATAGTAGTAAACAATGCCATAGTATTAATAGATTATATAAATACAAGAAGAAAAAATGGAGAGGCAAGAGAAGAAGCTATATTAAATGCAGGACCTATTAGACTTAGACCAATACTAATGACAACACTTACAACAGCCCTAGGACTGTTGCCAATAGCAATAGGACTTGGAGAAGGATCAGAAATACAAGCACCAATGGCAACGGTAGTAATAGGTGGATTATTGGTATCAACAATATTAACACTAGTACTAATACCAGTAATGTATACCATATTTGACTCCCTCTCAAGAAAGGTGAGAAATATAAGGTGATAAAATGGATATAAAAAATGGCAAAGAAAAAGAAATAATAGAAGCATCAGGCAAGGTGTTTTCGGAATATGGATTTCATGGGGCAAAGATGCAGAAAATAGCAGATGTTGCAAATGTAGGAAAAGGTACAATATATGAGTATTTTTCTAGTAAAAATCAATTATTTGAAGAGATGATAAAGTACTTCATAATTTCATATATAGATTCCCTAGAAGATGTGATAAATGAATCAGACAATCTAGAAGATACACTACTTGAAATAACTAAATTCCATGGATTATTTATAAGAAAGCATATAGATATGTGGAATAATTTGATGGGAAATCAAGTAGATATATCAGATGATATGAAAAAAGAAATATGTGCTATAAGAGAGAAACTATTAAATACAGTATCAAGATTAATAAGGAAGTATAAAGATAAGGGTGATATAAGGAATATTGATGAAAAAGCATTTGTAATAAGTCTTTTTGGATCCTTAAACTTATTTTATGCAGAAGGAATAGGAATGGAAAAGAAAAAAATAGATGATATTGATCCAAAACCTTTAATAGACATATTAATAAATGGAATAAAATAAAAAATAAAAAACAAAAAATCTCATAGAGAAATCTGTGGGATTTTTGCATACTGTAGTATAATAAGAATGAATAAGGAAAAGAGGGATTAATAAATGAAACCTATAATATATGCACATAGAGGAGCAAAAGGGTATAGACCAGAAAATACAATGGCAGCATTTAAGCTTGCAATGGAAATGGGAGCAGATGGAATAGAAACAGACATCCATCTTTCCAAAGATGGATACTTAGTATTAATCCATGATGAAAAAATAGATAGAACAACAACAAAAAAGGGCTATATAAAAGATATGACACTTGCTCAAATTAAACTATTAGATGCAGGAAGTAAATTCAGTGAAGAATTTGCTGGAGAAGAAATTCCAACCCTAGAAGAACTTATAATACTTACAAAAAACACCAATATAATATTAAATATAGAGATAAAAAACAACAAAATGAACTATCCAAAAATAGAAGAAAAATTAGTAGAATTAATAAAGAAATATAAGATAGAAGAAAGAGTTATAATATCATCATTTAATCATAATACAATCTATAAAATAAAAGAATTAGATGAAAACTTAAAAACAGGCATCCTTTATAGTAGAAATATAAAACGGCCAATAAGATTTGCAAAAAATATAAGGGCAGATGCCTTGCATCCAAAGCATAAAAGAGTTGATTTTAAGCTTATGATAAAGGCAAAATTAACAGGTCTAGAAATCAACACATTTACCATAAATAATACAAAACAAATGAATAAAATGTTTAAATACAGGGTAGATGGCATAATAACAGATTATCCAGATAAGGCTATAGAATTTAGAAAGAGGTGGTAGGATGGTTAAAATCTTAGTAGCAGAAGATGAATTTAGGATAAGAAAACTAATAGTAGATTATTTAGAAAATGAAAAATATCAAGTAATACAAGCAGAAGATGGAGAAGATGCACTTGAAAAATTCTATTTAAATAGTGACATAGATTTAGCAATACTTGATATAATGATGCCCAAGAAAACAGGATTTGAAGTATTAAAAGAAATAAGAAGCGAATCAGATTTGCCAGTATTAATCCTTACAGCACTTGGAAATAGTGAAGATGAGATAAAGGGACTTGAACTTGGGGCAGATGATTATATCACTAAACCATTTAAATATAAGGTATTTATAGCAAGGATAAAAGCAGCACTTAGGAGAGTAAATGAAATAGATGAAGATAAATATCAAATAGAAGAACTTGTAATAGATAAAAAAATGCATATAGCAAGATTAAAAGATGAAAACTTAAAGCTTTCTCCTAAAGAATATGAACTATTAATATATCTAATAGAAAATAAAAACATAGCACTAAAAAGGGATAATATATTAAATGCAGTATGGGGATATGATTTCTATGGAGATCCACGTACCATAGATACCCATATAAAATTACTCAGATCAAAGCTTGGAGATTTAGGAGAAAAAATAAAAACAGTAAGAGCAGTAGGATATAGATTTGAGGTAGAATGATGAAAAATTCCATAAGATACAAACTATTTGCAGTATTTTTAGGCCTACTTACCATATTTATAACAATATTTTTAATAAGCTCATTTTTCCTAGATGATATATTTATATGGGAAAACAAAAGGATAATGGAAGATGCCTATGAAAAATTTGATAATACAAGTCAAAATAGGAATATAAATGAAGGAGATTTGATAGAATTAGTAGAATCAATAGGGGGAAATATCACAATATTAACCCCTGAATTAAATCTCAAAATAAGTACATCCAGATATGAAGATAATATTAATTTTACAAATATAGATATAATTGAGCAAATTGAAATATTAAAAAGAGATGAAGATAAAAAATTCACCTCAATGGTAACAGAAAATATAAGGGGTGATAATAAAAGTATATTCTTCATAGGTAAATTAAAGGCAGGAGGATATTTTATAGGAGAAAAGGCTATAAAGGAAATCCAGACAAGCACTCAAATAGCCAGGGTATTCTTAGGCCTTGCAAGTATTGGAACACTGCTAATAGGTAGTGTTATAGTATATTTTCTATCCAAAAAGCTTACCAAACCAATAACAGAAATCACTCAAGTAGCAGGAGAAATATCAAAACTTAATTTTGATAAAAAAGTAAATATAAATTCAGAAGATGAAATAGGTTTACTTGCAA
Source organism: Senegalia sp. (in: firmicutes) (assembly GCF_052088025.1). NCBI lineage: Bacteria > Bacillati > Bacillota > Clostridia > Eubacteriales > Clostridiaceae > Senegalia > Senegalia sp. (in: firmicutes). The sequence goes on from NZ_JBQCYD010000028.1 coordinate 16,629, forward strand.
GCAGTATAAACAATATCTCAAATAAATTAAATAAGGTCTTAAAAGAGCTAAGAGATGATATAGAGCGAGAAAAACAATTAGAAAAAATGAGAAGAAATTTCATATCAAATGTAAGCCATGAACTAAAGACTCCATTAAGCATGATAGCAGGATATACAGAAGGATTAAAATACAATATAGCAAAAGAAAAAGCAGATAAGGACTATTACTATGATGTAATAATAGATGAAACAGATAAGATGAATTTATTGATAGAAGAACTATTAGAATTATCATCCTATGAATCAGGAAATTTTTCTATAAAGAAAGAAAATATAAATATATCAGACTTGTTAAATAATACAATAGAAAAATACAAATTAAAATTAAATGAAAGACAAGTCAAATTGAATTTAAAGATAAAAGAAAATGTATATATAAATGCAGACAAACTTAGAATAGAACAAGTCATAACTAATTTTCTAGATAATATGATCAAATATGTAGATCAAGATGGTCATATGAAAATAGAACTTGAAGAATCAGAAAATAATATAAAATTACTACTATATAATTCAGGCGAAAAGATAGAAGAAAGTGAGATTAAAAACATCTGGGAAAGTTTCTATAAGGCAGAGAAAAGTAAAAAAGGCACAGGCCTTGGACTTTCTATAATACGAGCAATAATAGAACTACATGGTGGAAGCTATGGCGTAGAAAACAAAGATTATGGAGTAGAATTTTTTGTGACTTTACCAAAGTAGTTTTATCTAGTATAATGATGATGATGTGAAAAAAATTACAAGGGAGAGTGTTTTAGATGGAAAAGGCAGTAATAAGAATGAGAATGAGTATGCATGATGCTCACTATGGAGGAAATTTAGTAGATGGTGCAAAAATGCTTCAGCTATTTGGGGACGTAGCTACAGAGCTTTTAATCAGAAATGATGGAGACGAAGGATTATTCGTAGCATACAATGATGTTAATTTTACAGCTCCAGTATATGCAGGAGAATTCATAGAAGCAGAAGGAGAAATAGTTGAAACAGGTAACTCATCAAGAAAAATGAAATTTACAGCAAGAAAAGTAATAGTTCCAAGAACAGATATATCTGATTCAGCATGTGATGTATTAGAAGAGCCTATCGTAGTATGTAAAGCAGAAGGAACTTGTGTAGTGCCTAAAGGCAAACAAAGAAAATAATCAGGAGGGATAAAAGTGGAAAAATTAATCATAACAGCAGCACTTACAGGTGCAGAAACAACAAGAAATGAACAACCAAATTTACCATTAACTCCAGATGAATTAGCAGATGCAGCATATGAATGCTATAAAGCAGGAGCTTCAATAGTACATGTTCATGCAAGAGATGAAGAAGGTAATTCAACACAAGATTATGAAGTATATAAGGAAATAAAAGAAAAAATAGAAGCAAAATGTAATATAATCTTCCAACCTTCAACAGGAGGGGCAGTTCATCATTCACCAGAAGAACGTTTACAACCAGTAAAATTGTCCCCTGAGATGGCGACACTTAGTGCTGGAACTTGTAACTTTGGACCAGATGTATTCATGAATACAGAAGAATACATGGAAAAGTTTGCAAAAATGATGAAAGAAAAAAATGTAAAACCTGAAATCGAAGTATTTGAGCGTGGTATGATAAACAATGCCATGAGACTTGTGAAAATGGGTCTAGTAGATACACCCCTACATTTTGATTTTGTAATGGGAGTACCAGGAGCAATTACAGGTGAACTTAGAGACCTATTATATATGAAAGAAAGTATACCAGAAGATGCTACATGGACAGTAGCAGGAATAGGAAGATTTGAACTTCCACTAGGAGTAGCAGCAATCACTCTAGGAGGACATGTTCGAGTAGGATTTGAAGATAATGTATACTATAAAAAAGGTGAAATAGCTGAGTCTAATGCACAATTAGTAGAAAGAATAGCAAGAATTTCACGTGAATTAGGTAGAGAAGTAGCAACACCAGATGAAGCAAGAAAAATATTAAACTTAAAATAAATGTGAATTAAGTCCATATTCTTGGTATAATATAGATATAGGTAATTAATATATAGGAGGAGAATTGGATGAAACTATTTATAGACACAGCGGATACAAAGGAAATAGAAGAGATAAATGATTGGGGAGTAATTTGTGGAGTAACTACAAATCCATCACTAGTAGCAAAATCAGGAAGAGATTTCAAAGAAGTATTAGGAGAAATCACTGATATAGTAGATGGACCAATAAGTGCAGAAGTTCTAAGCTTGAAATCAGATGAAATGGTATCTGAAGGAGAAGAACTATCAAAAATAAACCCAAACATAGTAATAAAGATTCCTATGACAAAAGAAGGCATGAAAGCAGTAAAGATACTTTCTGCTAAAGGAATAGATACAAATGTAACACTAATATTTTCAGCAAACCAAGCATTGCTTGCAGCAAGAGCAGGTGCAACATATGTATCACCTTTTATAGGTAGAATGGATGATATAGGAAACAATGGCTATCAAATAATAAGCGACATAGCAGAAATATTTGATATTCATGGAATAGAAACAGAAATTATATCAGCAAGCATAAGACACCCTATGCATGTAACAGAAAGTGCAAAACTAGGTGCTCATATTGCAACACTACCATATAAAGTATTTGAACAAATGCTAAAACATCCTTTAACAGATATAGGAATAGATAGATTCCTAAGCGATTGGGAAGACGCAAATAAAGGTAAGTAGATAAGGAAGGATCTCTCGTGAGGGGGATTCTTTTTTGTGTTTGGGGATTTTAGGCTGTCATTCTGAGCTTAAGCGAAGAATCTTTGAATTTAAGTTGAAGAAAATGATGGGAACAAAAGTTCTAGGATTTTGTTATATTATAGATAAGTAGGGTAATATTATATTTATAGGAGGTGAAATGATGAAGATAACCTATGTATTTAAACTTTTAAAACCAACAAAGTATAAAGAAAATATACTTATAAAAAACGCTGTTGAAACCACAAGACATAGAAAAGAAATAGCAAAAAGATTAAAAGAATGTGAATCTAAACTTACGACAGCAGATTTTCCAGATTTCAAGCTCTCTAGTGCTGTTAAAAATCAAAACATAAGAGATGTAAAATACTTATATAAAAATTTCAAAAAATCTAAATCTAAAAAAGAGAATATGGAGTTTAAATCTAATCAACCTCTAAGTTTTAGTAACCAGACTTATTGGATTGAAAATCATTTTTTATCAATTTCATTATTTGCTGATAAAACTAAAAGAATATATTTCCCCTTAGAAACCGAGAATAAGAGATTTAAAGAATTTGAAGATAATATGGAGAAATATAAACTAGGAAAATTAAGCATATATAATAAGAACGGAAATTGGTATGCAGCTATATCTATTACAATTTTAGATAAAAAAATAGAAGCAAATAATACTATGGGTATAGATATAGGTCTTAGGCAATTAGCAGTAGTAAGTATCTTAAATGAAGATAAAAAGGAAATAGATCGTAAATTCTTTAATGGAAAAGAAGTAGGATACATAAGAAGAAGGTTTAAAGCATTAAGAAAAGAATTAGGACAAGCAAAGAAACTTAAAAAAATAAAAGAAATAGCAAATAAAGAGCAAAATTATATTAAAGATAAAAACCATAAAATTAGTCGCCAAATCGTAGATCTTGCTGTGCAAGAAAGAGTTGGGATTATAGTTATGGAAAATCTTAAAAATATTAGAGATAGAGCTAAAAGTATAAAACAAGCAGATAGAAATATAAATAGTTGGACTTTTTATCAACTTCAACAATCCATAGAATATAAAGCTAAAAAAGAAGGTATAAAAGTAAAATATATAAGTCCAAAATATACTTCACAAAAATGTTCAAAATGTAGTGAAATTGAAAAGAAAAATAGAAAGAAAAATCTATATACATGCGAATGTGGAAATAGGATTCATTCGGATTTAAATGCAGCTAGAAATATATCTAGTTAATCTGCTTAAATGGTAATAGTTTAAGTGCCTAAGTTGGTATATCCATATCTTGGGAGGGGCAATTGACATGTCCTGAAGCTAGGGAAATACTATTATACTAGAAATAGATATAATTTTAATCACCTAATAACCTTTAAATTTCATTGGTGAGAGCTTAAAAAAGTAGGATGTCAACTATAAGGAATTGAAAGTAGGAGTTGAGGCATTATATTATGAATAATAAAAATAAAAGAGAGAGATAAGTAACTATAGAAATAATTAAACTATAATAGAAGTTATATTTAAACCTTAATTACAATTCTTTAAAAGTGTCTACAGAATTAATTGAAATATAATATATCATGTAAATATTTATAGGAAAGGATATATTAAAGGGATCAATGATTCCTCTTAGTTATATATCCTTTTATTTTGAAAACTTCCAAAAATAAGAAGGTATTTAGTGAAATTTATAGAATATATAAATTAAGAGATAAATATGGTTAATCTGGTTGCCCTTATTATATGACAATAGATTAAATATAATGTAAATAGAAAGTTTAATATTAGCTTATATTTCGATTTGGAGAGTCTATAGTGTACACAAAATAGCTTTTATTTGTCAGGAAATTTAATTAGTGATACCTAAATATTTTTATATTATAGACTTTTATAAAATAAAATCAAAAATAAATTTAGATACTATAACAAGTAATTTGATATAATAAGGTATGAATAAAATTGCTTTCAATTTATTTAAAATAACTAAAATTTAAATACAATGATTATTAGATTTTTGATATGCTAGGGGGAGAAGGTTATGATTATATTAGAAGAAATTAAAAGACGTTTATGGGACGGGGCTAACGAGTTGCGAGGCTCTATGGATGTAAGTCGATATAAAGATTATATGCTAGGATTAATGTTTTATAAGTTTTTAAGTGATAAAACTTTAGATGCATTTAAAATCTCAGCAGGATTAGGCAAAATAACAGAAGAAGAATTAGTGAAAGAATATAAAAAATTAAGAGAAGAAAATGGGGAAGATTTAGACAAGACTATACAACGTGTATTAGGATATTATGTTGCACCAGAGTATTTGTATCAAACCTGGATAATGGATATTAATTCTGGTGATTTTGAAGTACAGAAGGTAACGGATAGCTTACATAATTTTGAACGTTCTGTAGCTATTGAGTCTGGTAATGATGATTTTAAAGGTTTATTTTCAAGCTCTACAATAGACCTAACTGATACTGCTTTAGGCAGAAATTTAAACGAAAGAAGTAAAAATATACAAGCCTTAATCATGATTTTTGCAGATTTGAATATGGCTACTCTTCAAAAAGGAGATATTTTAGGAGATGCATATGAATATTTAATTGGTCAATTTGCAATGGAATCTGGGAAAAAAGCAGGCGAATTCTATACTCCACCCCAAGTAAGTGAGGTTATAGCGCGTATTGTTACTCAATCTTCAAATATAGAGTCTATTTATGACCCAACATTAGGATCAGGTTCTCTATTATTAACGGTTGGCAAATACTTAGATCCTTCAATACAGAAAAAGATCCACTATTATGGTCAAGAAAAAAATACAGGGATTTTTAATTTGGCTCGCATGAATTTATTAATAAATAATATTCATCCAGATAAAATTAAGTTAAGAAATGGAGATACACTTGGTGAAGATTGGCCTAAAAATCCAGAACAATCTAATAAAGGACTAAAATTTGATGCAGTAGTTATGAATCCACCTTTTTCTATTAGAAATTGGAACCGTGATAATTTAACATTAAGTGATCCTAGATTTAAATCAGTGGGAGTGCTTCCGCCTAATTCAATGGGAGACTTTGCTTTTCTTTTACATGGATTATTTCATTTAAAAGAAAATGGAACTATGGCAATAGTTCTTCCAAATGGAATATTATTTCGTGGGGGAATAGAGGGAAAAATTCGTAAAAAATTATTAGATAAAAACTTGATAGATACTATAATTGGGTTACCAAGTAATTTATTTCCTAACACAGGTATTCCTGTAACGATTTTGATATTAAAGAAAAACAGACACTTAGAGGAACCACTACTACTTATTGATGCAACACAAAATTTTGTTAGGAAAGGCTCAAGAAATATTTTGCTTGAAAAAGATGTTGATAAAATAGTAGATAGGTATATTAATCGTAAAAACGATGAAGCATTTAGTTATTTAATACCACGGGGGAAATTTATAGGGTGGGATCGAATCCCTAGTTTTGAACAAATTAGAGCAAAAAAGCAAATAGAGGGTTTAGAAACCCAATACAATAAATATAAAAAAACTATATTTGAAAACATAATAAAAGAGTTCAATATTGGAAGTCAAAATAAATATTTTGAAGAAATTGAAAATACTATATATATTCCTAGGATAGGAACATCTAATCCTGTTTGCTCTATTTCAGAGTTAATTCTAAAAGAACAAAACTATTTTCAGATAGTATTAAAAGACACAATAAGCAATGAATATTTAGCAGCAATGTTTAAATCAGATTTAGGTAGGTTAATACTAGAAACATCTAAGACGGCTGGTCTAATGAAAAGAATTGATAAAACAAGTTTATGTAAGTCAATTATTCCAGTTCCAGATATAGATATCCAGAAACAGATAGGAAGAACTTTAGACAAGCTTGAAACCTTAAAAGAAGGCATAAATAAATTTGATAAAGAATTAGCTTTAAATCCTACTACTTCTATTAAAATAGTAGATCAGTTAGATCAAATACTTGCTGTATTAGAAGAATTAACAGATGCGGATTATATAAGAAATATGATAAGAAAAGGTGAATCAAAAATTTTAGAGTTTAAAGAAACTTTCAGCTATGATGTAAGAAAAAAAAGCAAAGAAAAATATATTGAAAAATCAGCTTTAAAAACTATAGTTGGATTTTTGAATTCAGATGGTGGTATATTGTTAATAGGTGTTAATGATGAAGGAATAATAAAAGGTATAAATACTGAAAGTGAAAAATTTTATAAGAATAATAATGACAGATATCTATTAAATTTTAAAAATGCTTTAAAAGAAAAAATTGGTGAGATATTTTATCCATTCATAAGATATAGAATGGTTGATATTGATAAAAAATTAGTTCTTATGGTGGAATGCGAAAAATCTGATCAGCCATGTTATCTTGAAGATGAGGAGTTTTATGTTAGAACAAATCCTGCAACTGATAAATTAAGTGGTCGTAAGATGTTCGAATATATAAGAAGTCATTTTGAGTTGGATAGAGTGTAAATATATTAATTTAACAGAAATAATAAGGATTTAAAAACAAAAAATACTTAGTTAAAAAAATTATAATTATTTTTAAATGGGAGGATATTATGATTACATCAGAAGAAATTAAAAGACGTTTGTGGGACGGGGCTAATGAGTTGCGAGGCTCTATGGATGCGAGCAGGTATAAAGACTATATGCTAGGCTTAATGTTTTATAAGTTTTTAAGTGATAAGACTCTAGATGCATTTAAAATTTCAGCAGGATTAGGCAAAATATCAGAAGAAGAATTAGTAAAAGAATATAAAAAATTAAGAGAAGAAAATGGGGAAGATTTAGACAAGACCATACAACGTGTATTAGGATATTATGTTTTACCAGAGTATTTATATCAAACTTGGATAATGGATATTAATTCTGGTGATTTTGAAGTACAAAAGGTAACAGATAGCTTACATAATTTTGAACGTTCTGTAGCTATTGAATCTGGTAATGATGATTTCAAAGGTTTATTTTCAAGCTCTACAATTGACCTAACTGATACTGCTTTAGGTAGTAATTTAAACGAAAGAAGTAAAAATATACAATCCTTAATCATGCTTTTTGCAGATTTGAATATGGTTACTCTTCAAAAAGGAGATATTTTAGGAGATGCATATGAATATTTAATTGGTCAATTTGCAATGGAATCTGGGAAAAAAGCAGGAGAATTCTATACTCCACATCAAGTATCTGAAGTTATGGCACAGATTGTTGCTAAATCATCAAATATTGAATCAATATATGATCCAACTGTAGGATCAGGGTCCCTATTATTAACGGTTGGAAAGCATTTAAATTCAGATGAACAGAAAAATCTTAATTATTATGGGCAAGAAAAAAATACCGCCACTTATAACCTAACTCGTATGAATTTATTGCTTCATGGAGTTAGGCCAGAAAAAATGGCCATAAAAAATGGAGATACCCTCTCTTATGACTGGCCTGAAGATCCAGAAAAACCTAATGAAGGAGTTCAGTTTGATGCAGTAGTTATGAACCCACCATATTCTGTTAAAAATTGGAATCGGTCAGAATTAAAAATAAGTGATCCACGTTTTGAAATAGCAGGAGTACTTCCACCAGATTCAAAGGGAGACTTTGCTTTTCTACTTCATGGACTATTTCACCTTAGACAAAATGGAACTATGGCAATAGTTCTTCCACATGGAATATTATTCCGTGGAGGAGCAGAAGGAGAAATTCGTAAAAGATTATTAGATAAAAATCGTATTGATACTATTATAGGCCTACCAAGCAAATTATTCACTAATACTGGAATACCGGTAGTAGTTTTAATATTAAAGAAAAATAGAAAACTAGATGACCCAGTACTAGTTATTGATGCATCTCAAGAATTTATAAAAGTAGGAAAGCAAAATGTATTAGAGGAAAAGCATATTGCTAAGATAGTAGATACTTACTTAGAAAGAAATGGAGAAGAAGGATATAGCTCATTAGTATATAGGGAAGATATTTTGGAAAATGATTATAATATGAACATTCCAAGATATGTTACAAGTAAAAGTGATGAGATAGCTCATGATGTTGATGGACATTTATTAGGTGGAATACCAGAAAGAGATATTAAAGATCTAAAAATACTCAATGCTATTGTCCCAGATGTTTTAGAAAATAGTTTAAGCCAGAAACGTATGGGATATTATGAGCTGACTAAAGAAATTAGCAAATTGACAGATGAAATAATAGAAAGTGATCAAGTAAGAACAAGATCTGAAGAAATGAATACAAGGATTAATGAGTATATAGATGAGTATTGGAATACTTTAATAAAGGTTGATAAACAATCTAACATTAAAGAAGCCATGGAAGAGATGTTATTAGATATTAAAGGAATTCTATATAATTTTGAATTTGTAAATATTTATGATGGCTATCAAAACATTGCTGAAATATGGAAGAATTCTTTGACAAAGGATTTAGAAATAATATCTCTTAGTGATTTTTATACAGCAGCTCGCACAAGAGAACCCAATATGATTACTAAAGGATCAGGGAAAACTAAGAGGGAAGAACAAGATGGTTGGATAAGTAGTTTAATTCCAAATGAGATTATTGTTAAACAACTATATAGTGCAGAAGCAACAAATATTGAAAACTTAAAACAAGAAGTATCAGAAATTGAAATGGAATTAGATGAATTAGTAGAAGCAGCGAAGGTAGAAGGCTCTGAAGAAAATGAAGTATTATATGAATGTTTAAGCAAAAACAAAGAAGGAGAAGCTGGAAACTCCTTTACGGTAAAAGCTATTAAATACGAGCAAAAAGAATATAAAAAAGATACAGACGAATTTAAACTATTGAAAAACATAGAAAAACTAATGTCTGATAGAACAAAAATTAATAAAGAAATACGAGAAAAAGAGAAAGAGCTTAAAGAATTAGTAGAAGAACGTATTTTACTATTAACAGAGGAAGAAATAGAGTCCCTAGTTTATGAAAAATGGTTTGGTGGCTTGATGGAAGAAATGATTAGTTTAATTGAAAAACCACTAAAGGATGAACTGGAAAAATTAAAGATGCTAGATGATAGATATAAATCTACATTAGATGATTTAGACGAAGAATATAGTGAACTAAATTCAAGTTTTGAAGATTTATTAGCTGAGTTGGTGAGAATATGAAAGAGGAAAAATTAATACCTAAAAGAAGATTTGAAGAATTTGCAAATGCTGAAGCTTGGGAACAGCGTAAGTTGGGGGACATACTTAAATATGAGCAACCAACAAAATATATTGTTGAAAGTACTGACTACGATGACAGGTATTTAACGCCAGTTTTGACAGCAGGGCAAAGTTTTATTTTGGGATATAGCAATGAAAATTTCGGTGTAAAAAATGCAAGTGAAGATGAACCTGTAATTATATTTGATGATTTTACAACATCATCTCATTATGTTGACTTTCCTTTTAAAGTCAAGAGCTCAGCAATGAAGTTACTTGAATTAACTGATGAAAAATACAACTTTTATTTTATATATGAGTCTTTGAAAAACATCAATTATACTCCTAAAAGTCATGAGCGACATTGGATTTCTAAATTCTCAGGATTTAAAATTTCACTACCAAATTATAAAGAACAAACTAAAATTGGCAACTTCTTCACCAGCCTAGACAAGCTTATCACCCTTCATCAGCGTAAGCTTAAAAAACTTAAAGAAACAAAATCAGCCTATCTTTCAGAAATGTTTCCTAAAGAAGGAAAAAAATATCCACAACGAAGATTTGCTAGTTTTACTGACCCTTGGGAACAGCGTAAGTTGGGGGAATTAAATTTCACTATATCTGATGGTAATTACGGTGAGTTATATCCTAAATCAAATGAATTATTATCCGAGGGGGTTCCGTTTATAAGAGTTAATAATATTATCAATGGTTATTTAGTTCATAAAGATTTGGTGTATATATCGCCAAAGTTACATGCAGTTTTAAAAAGTGGGCATCTTAAAGAAGATGATATACTAATTACGACTAGAGGAGAAATAGGGAAAATAGCTCTTGTTGATAATAGGTTTGAAGACGCAAATATAAATGCTCAAATCTGCTTAATTAGAACAGATAATAAAATGGAAAGTAGATATTTACATCAATATCTGCAAACAGACTTTAGTCAAAAAGAGATAATTTCTTTTCAGACTGGATCTGCATTGAAACAACTACCAAAGAATAGGTTAGATGATATTACCATAGTTTATCCTATTCAGAAGGAAGAGCAAGTTAAGGTAGGCGCATTTTTCGAGAAACTAGACAACCTTATCACCCTTCATCAGCATAAGCTAGAAAAATTAAAAAATATTAAAAAAGCTTATTTAAACGAAATGTTTGTGTAAATAGAAAGGGGGTATTTTATGGGAAATTATAATAAAACTTCAAGTGAAAGAAACTTCCAAGAAAGATTTGTTAGAGAACTAGAAAAATATAGATGGATAGCACCAGATGAATTAGATGGAAATAAGCAACAAGTAACAGTAGATGATTTGACTAACCACTGGAGATCGGAACTTAATCGAATTAATTCAGACCAACTAGAAGGTGTAGAATTAACAGATAGTGAATTTAAACAGGTTATGGCAAAGGTTAGTCAAATAGACAATAGTTTTGAAGCATCAAAAATACTTGCTATGGAAGGGTCAACCGGAAAAATTGATGGAATATATAGGGATGATAATCCTAAAATTACAAGAAAACAAATAACCCTTACAATTTTTAACAAAGCTCAAGTAAGGGGTGGGGACTCTTCTTATAAAGTGGCTAGAGAGGTAGCTACAGCAAAAGGTAATAGGTTTGACATTGTACTTTTAATCAATGGCTTGCCTTTAATTAATATCGAACAGAAACGTGCTGATAAAACATTAGATGAAGCATTTGGACAGTTTAAGAGATATTATAGATATGGAGAATATGTAAATAATTTTATGGCATTTTCTCAGATGATGGTCATTACATCAGAAGTAGCAACAAGATATTTTGCAACTCCAAAATCTATCAATGATTTCAATTTAAGTTTTGTATTTAACTGGGCAGACAAGCATAATAAACCTATAAATGATTGGCAAGATATTGTAGGACACTTTCTAATGATACCTATGGCACATCAGCTAGTAGGAGATTATCTAATAATAGATGAGGCAGAAGAAGAGGAAAATAAAAGACATATGATTATGAGGCCCTATCAAGTTTATGCTTTACAAGCTGTAGAAGGTGCTGCATTTGGTTGGGATAATGAAGATAAGATTCCACATGGTGGATATGTATGGCATACCACTGGTTCAGGAAAAACTATTACATCTTTTAAAACTGCTTTATTTTTATCAACTCGGGGAGGATTCGATAAGGTTATATTTTTAGTAGATAGGAAAGAATTAGATAAGAAAACTAGTGAAAATTTTAAATCTTATGCATCCTATGAACCTGTAACAGTTGATGATACAAAATACACCTATCATTTAAGGAAACAACTTTTATCTGTTAAAAAGGGAATAGTAGTTACCACTACTTTCAAATTAAGTAATTTAGTTAAAGACTTGGTAGAAGCCCAAGACTACGGTATTTCTGAAAAAAGATTAATCTTCATAATAGATGAAGCTCACAGAACAACTATGGGAGAAATGATGGTAAATATTAGAACTTATTTCAAGAAAAATAGTTTATTTTATGGCTATACGGGAACTCCTTTATTTGATGAAAATGAAGTGGCAGGAATGATTAATGAAAAATCTGAAGTTATAGATACTACGGAAAAACTATTTGGACCAGAACTTCATAAATATACCATAGATCAGGCGATAGCAGATGGAAACGTATTAGGATTTCATGTAGATTATATAAATACAGGAGAATTTTTAAGTTATGATTATTTAAGAGATCAAATAAAAGATCAAATTGGAGAGCAAAAACCAGAAATGACAATTCGTAAAATAGAGCGCTTAGTACAAGGATGGAGTGATCTTGAAGTTGAAAAGGAAGCTAAAAAGAGAAGAATTCTGCTTTACCAAGATAAAACTCATATACCAAGAGTTGTAGAAGAAATACTTTCAAATTGGGAAGAACAATCACAACAAAGACATTTTAATTCAATATTAACGGTTGCTTACAAAGATCGTGTTATTGCATATTATAATGAATTTAAAAAACAATTAAAGGGACAAGAAGATAAAATAAATATAGCTATGACATTTAGCTTTGGAAATGAGAATGATGTAGATAATATTCCACCTGAAATAATTGAAAGTATGTTTAAAGATTATTCAGACTTTACTGGCATTGAGTTTATTAGTGGTGACAGAAAAAGAGGAGAAGAGGCCTATTTTGAAGATATTGTTTTTAGAGGGACTCGTGGTGGAAGTGGACGCAATAAAAAGAATATAGATCTCATTATTGTTGCAGATCAACTGTTAACAGGTTATGATTCTAGATTTTTAAATACATTATATGTAGATAGACATTTTAAATTACAAAATTTAATTCAAGCCTATTCACGAACTAACCGTATATATGGGAAAAACAAAGAATTTGGATCCATCATTAACTTTCAATATCCAAAGATTACTGAAGAAAATGTGAATATATCATTGAAACTATATGGAAGTGGGGGAAAAAGTAGTAGAGCTATAGTTGAAGATTATAAGACCGCTGTAGAAAAGTTTTCACTAAAGGTTATAGAAATGATAAAGGCTCTAAAAGATCCTACAAAGTGGCAAGAATTAAAAATAAATAGTGAAGCTGAGGAATTATTTATATTATGCTTTAGAGATGCAAATGATCAATTAAGATTAGTTATGCAGTATTATGAATATAAATGGGATGATGAAACATTTATAATAGATGAGGATACTTGGATGAAATATGTAGGAGCATATAAAAATTTAATATTTAAAGAAGGAGAGCCTCGAGAAGATTCTCTTGTGATTCCTTTGGTAGGAAGAACAAAACTGTCAGGAACCCAAGTAATAGATGCAAATCATATCCTAAGCTTAATCGGGTCTAGATTAAAAACTGAAAAAGGTATTCAGAAAGTAGACGGGGAAACTTTAAGGTTAATATATGAAGAAATTCAAGAATTAAGTAATATAGGAGAAGATGAACAAGCAAAATTATTAAAAGAATTCGTAGAAACAGAACTAGTCCCAGGGAATTTATCAAGTGATTTAAGATTTGATGAATTATTTGATAATTGGAAGCAAGAAAGAGTAAAGAAAGAAGTCGAAAGTTTTGCTAAGATGTGGGGAATAGATGATTTACTTTTGTTTAAATCATTAATGCAATTTTCTATAGCTAAAAAAGATAATATCCCTTATATTGATGAGTTACAGAAAAGCATCAACTTCAGTATCGGTAGATGTCAATATAGTTGACGCATTAATTTTAAATTAATTAATTATTTA
>NZ_JBQCYD010000029.1:0-26981 GCF_052088025.1 Senegalia sp. (in: firmicutes)
GTTTAAATGAAAATAAGTTAGTTCTATTAATCAGATATTATTTTTTAATAGAGAAACTTTTAGTAATTTAGAACCTGCCACATTTAAGTGTGCAGAGTAGTCAGAGATGCTATGATTGTACTTGGTTATTTACAAATAGGTGATGGAAAAAAAGCAGAATATGTAATAAGTAACTTAGGTAAAAAAATTAATAAGAATGCCAAGGAAACTTCTCAAATAATATTAGATCAAATAATAGATAAAATCTATATAAATATAAAGCAAATATTAGATAAAATTAATTCTAGACCAATATATACTATAAAAGAATTACTTTCAGATAAAAAAGTAATTCCTGAATCTATAAATATTATTGGAGGACCTGCTAAGATACTAGCACCTATGATAGAAAAGAAATTTAATCTACCTTGTAATTATCCAAAAGATTATGATGTAGCAAATGCAATAGGATCAGCACTTGCAAAAGCAACTACAAAAATAACCTTAAATATAGATACTAATTTGAAAAAAATGAATATTCCAGAACTTAATATTTATGAAGCTATAAGTGGAGATTATACTTTAGATGAAGCTAAAAATTATGCATTAGAATTATTAGCTAAGGAAGGATTAGAAATGGGATTAAATGAAAGTGATATAGAATCTGAAATAATAGAGGAAAGTAGTTTTAATATGGTGGAAGGATTTTTTACTAAAGGTAAAATAATAAGAGTGATAGCCCAAATAAAGCCAGGCTTAATAGAAAGTTTTAGAGGTGATATAAGTGAAAGCTAAAAACAAGTTAGCTATAGTATTTTTCCCAGCCTTTGATTGGGAGGTAAGTCCGACTCATCCGGAAAGAAAAGAAAGATTATTATATACTATGGATCAGATAAAAGAAGAAGGAATAGAGGATATAGAAGGTATAGACTTCTTTAATCCTATAGTAGCTGATGAAAAAGATATTGAAAGGGTCCATTTTTGCGTCCCAAATACAAATGATATTCTTAGCAAAGCTCACTATATTTCTGCAGGTGGGGCTATTAGAGCTATGGAAGAAACTATGAATAAAAATGTGGATAAATCATTTGCACTTATAAGACCTCCAGGACATCATGCAAACAGAATAGTTTATGGATCTAAGGGATTTTGTGTAATAAATAACGAAGCTATAATGATTGAAAAAATGAGGAAAAAATATGGTGATTTAAAGGTTGCAATAATAGATACAGATTGTCATCATGGTGATGGTACAGAAGATATCTATTGGAATGATAAAAACACTCTTTTTATATCAATTCATCAAGATGGAAGAACACTTTATCCAGGAACTGGATTTATAGGAGATTTAGGAGGACCTGCTGCATTTGGTTATAATATAAACATACCCTTGCCACCTCAAACAGGTGATGAAGGTATATTATATATATTAGAAAAAAATATAATGCCTATATTAGAAGATTTTAAACCTGATATCATAGTAAATTCTGCAGGACAAGACAATCATTTTACAGACCCTCTAACTAATATGAATTTTACAGCAAAAGGATATGCAAGGTTAAATGAAATATTGAATCCTCATATATCAGTATTAGAAGGTGGTTACTCTATAGAAGGAGCACTACCTTATATAAATATAGGCATAATACTTGCTATGGCTGGGATTGACTATTCTAACATGGTAGAACCAGGCTATGATAAAAGTAAATTAAAACAAAGCAAAAATACAAATAAACAAATAGAAAAAATATCAGATGATATAAAATATATTTGGGAAAATAAAGAATTATTTAAAGAAGATTATATGGAGAAAAAGGATATTTATAAGAGAGAGCGAAATATATTTTTTGATACTGATAATATTATGGAAACACAAACACAAAATTTCAATGAATGTAAATATTGTGCTTCCTATGACACTATAAAATCTAATAGTGACAATGGATATAATATTTTTGCTATAACAATTCCAAATAATACTTGTAAAGATTGTATAAAAAAAGCCTATGAACTATATGATGATAGTTCAAAAGCTGAATATACAAATATATACTTGCAAGATAGGGTTAATGATAAATATAAGTCAAGATAGTGGGTATCCACCATCTTGACTTATATTTTATTTGACTCTAAATGTTTTAGGAGCTTTTTTATAAACAAGTGTTATTGCAATTAATATATAAACAATTGCAATTACTATTGTAATAGGTAAAAATATTTTTGCAGGAGCAGTAATTTGTAGTGACATATATGAAATAAAATATACTAAAAAATTAATGATACTGAAAAATGGATTTTTAACCTTTAAATCAGTAGTATATGGTTGGAAAATATAATACATGAAAATATAATGAACTGAAAAAAACAAACTAAGTACTATAATAAACAACAAAACTGGTATTAAGTTTATTATATTTGATGGACTATATATTAAAGTAATAATAATCAAACAAATACATAATATAAGAATTGGAATAATATTGCTAAAAACTATTTTTTTAAGTCTTAAAAAGAAAGTTTTTAAAAGTGCATCACCTTGCTTGTAAAAACCATACCTTAAAAGTGACTTATCACAATTATAAAAGAGTGATTTTACAATCGTATCTGAATTAGACAATAAATAGATAAAAAAAGTAAAAATAGTGTATCCATTTACTATATAATTAATCAATTCTTCCCCTACAGCAGCTTCTATAAATAAATTAACTAAAAATATAATTATAAAAACAGCTACAATAATAGATGATTTTATTATCATAGGTTTGTATATTATTCTTTTATGTCTTTCAAAAAAGAGAGCATTTAAATAGTCATAGCCTTCTTTGTCATTAAATTTACTTGTATGCAAATCTTCATCACTATAATTTTTTTCTTTCAATTTAACATTTGCAAAATTAGCTTCACTTATAGCTTGATTTATTTTTTTGAAATCTTCTATAGTATTTTTATAATTTATCACATTCCAAAAGTTGTTATATTTATATAAATATGTAATAGAAAGGCTAGCTAAAATTAAAAGCACAATAAATATAAGACTACTATTAAAGAAAAATGATATAAAATTAAAATATATTTCAATTTGTAAAACAAGAGCTATTACATAGGTTAATACCATTATCACTGAATAAGCTACAACTGTTATTATATCTCTTGCATTTTCACTTTCTTTTTTATTTAAATCTTTTTTAGCAAAGAAATATAGATAAATTGCTTCACTAATCATATTAGCAGAAGATATAATTAAGGCTACTTTGATACCAAAAAGAAAATTTAAGCTTAAAAAGCTAAAAAATATAGAAAATAATAAAGCTTTACTAAAGAAATTTAAAATTTCTCCAAAAAACAACTTTGAAAGAAAATAATTTCTAGGATGCATTTTCAACTGTTTTACAATTATAAAACTTTCTCTATCTGTACTTAGTATTTTTGAAAGAACAAATGGAAATAAAATATAAAAAGAAAATATAAGAACTAATATCTTGTTTATATCTACTTCACCATCAAAAACAATAAATACAGGTAGGAACATTGTGAGTAAAAATATAAGAGCTGATTTAAAGGGTGTTGATATCAATTTATATATTAGAGACAAAGTACTTAAAGCATTTTTAAGCTTAAAGAAACTATAATTACTATTCTTAAATAATCTTTTTATTAATGGAATTTTTTTTAGGAAATATAAAAAGGCATTTATTGATGTAGAAAATTGTATATTTGATATTTGTACTATTGTTTTAAACATCAATTTATCTCCTCAAGCATAGATATAACTTTATCTTCAAAATCAGTATTTTCTAATAGTTCCTTTTCCATAAGTGATAGTTTACCATTATTTAAAGTTACTATCTCATCACATAAATCTTTTGCAAGTTGAAGTATATGAGTAGAAAATATAATTATATGATCCTTTCTAATTTCTCTAAGTAATCTTTTGATTTCTAAAGCTACTACTACATCAAGTGATGTAAGAGGTTCATCGAGTAATATTACAGGGGGCCTTCTTATAACAAACATTAACATTTGTAATTTGTTTTTCATACCATGAGAATATGATTTTATTAATTTATGTCTATCTTCATGATTTATTTTTATGATTTCAAAATATTCATCTATCGAAAGCGGATGATCTAATCTATCTTTATTTATATCAATAAAGAATTTAATGAATTCGAAGCCTGTTAAAAATTCTGGTAAGACAGGGTCTGAATATACGTATGATAAATCTATAGATTCTAATTTTTTTCTTTCCCCATCAATTTCTATGTAAACATCACCACTATCTTTTTTTAATTCTTCAGCTAATATATTAAAAAGGGTAGTTTTTCCAGCACCATTTCTACCAAGTAATGCATAAATACTACCTTGGGAAAATTCAAAGTTGATATCTTTAAGTACTTCTTTATTTTCAAATGATTTACTGATATTTTCAATGATTAATTTCATAATTACCTCCAATATTTTCTATTTACCATATAAAAGACTATCATAAAGATAATTTATTATCAATAGTCCAAAATATTATAAAAAACAATTAATTAAGTTTTTATAACTATTCTATTAACTTGAAATAATAGGGTATTGTTATATAATATAAGTATAATAATAGAATTATAAATTAGGAGGTAAGAAAATGAAAGTATCTGAAAGAATAGGTAAATTACGCGATTTAATGGATGAAAAAGGAATTGATATTTACATAATTCCAACAGCTGATTTCCATCAAACTGAATATGTAGGAGATCATTTTAAGGCAAGAGAATTTATTACAGGATTTTCTGGTTCTGCTGGAACTGCACTAGTAGCAAAAGATGAAGCATATCTTTGGACTGATGGAAGATATTTTATTCAAGCTAGCAAAGAACTAAAAGACTCTCCAGTTGAGCTTATGAAAATGGGAAGTCCTGGAGTACCTACTATAGAAGACTACCTTAGTGATAAATTAGCTGGAGGTGGAACATTAGGCTTTGATGGACGTGTAGTATCAATGGGTTCAGGTCAGAAATATGAAGAGATAGTAAATGAGAAAGATGGTAAGATCATCTATAAGTATGATTTAATAAATGAAATTTGGGATGATAGACCAATACTTGCCAAAGAACCTGCATTTTTACTTGATATAAAATACAGTGGGGAAGAGGTTTCAAGTAAGTTAGAAAGAATTCGTGAAAAGATGAAGGAAAACAATGCTACAACACATGTACTTACTACATTAGATGACATTTGTTGGACATTAAATATCCGTGGAGATGATATTGAATTTTTCCCACTCGTTTTATCCTATATGATAATTACTATGGATAAGGTAGATTTATATATAAATGAAGCAAAATTAAGTGATGAAATAAAAGCTAAACTAAAAAAAGATAATGTAGTACTTCATGCTTATAATGATATATATGAAGACATTAAAAAGATTGACAAAGAAGAAGTGTTACTAATTGATCCATCAAGGTTGAATTATGCACTTTATAATGATATACCAAAAGAAAATGAGAAGGTAGAAAAAACAAACCCTGAAATAGTATTTAAAGCAATAAAAAATTCAACTGAAGTTGAAAATATGCGCAAGGCACAGATTAAAGATAGTATAGCTCATGTGAAATTCATGAAATGGTTAAAAGAGAACATTGGCAAAGAGAAGATTACAGAAATGAGCGCTTGTGATAAGCTATATGAATATAGAAAAGAACAAGGGAATTATATATCACCAAGTTTTGAACCTATATGTTCTTTTGGTGAAAATGCAGCTATAGTTCACTATACATCTACTCCAGAAACGAATATAGAGCTTGAAAAAGGAAATTTCTTTTTAAGTGATACAGGAGCAGGATATTATGAAGGATCTACAGATATTACAAGAGCATATGCTCTAGGTGAAATTACTCCTGAGATGAAAGATCACTTTACCTTAGTAGCAATAAGTAATTTAAATCTTGGAAATGTTAAATTTTTAAGTGGAGTTACAGGAATGAATCTTGATTATGCTGCAAAAAAACCGTTTTGGGACAGAGGTCTTGATTATAATCATGGAACTGGTCATGGTTTGGGCTATCTTCTAAACATTCACGAAGGTCCTACTGGATTCCGTTGGCAACATCGTGATCATGAGGTTCATCCTTTTGAAGAAAACATGATTATAACAAATGAACCAGGAATTTATATTGAAGGTTCTCATGGAATTAGATTAGAAAATGAATTACTTGTTCGTAAGGGAGAAGAAAATGAATATGGACAATTTATGTATTTTGAAGCTATAACTTATATACCTATGGATTTAGATGCTATAAATCCTGATATGATGACTAATGAAGATAAAAAATTATTAAATGATTACCATAAACTTGTATTTGAAAAAGTTTCTCCTCATTTAAATGAAGAAGAAAAAGAATGGTTAAAAAAATATACAAGAGAAATATAAACAGAAAAAAATGTTGCTGAAAGATTCAGCAACATTTTTTATTAATCATTTTTATTTAACCAATCATTTAAGATTCTTATATATTTTTCATTTTCTTCAACAAATGGCATATGACGACTAAATTCAAATAACTCCCATTTGGAATTTGGAATCTTATCATACATTGTTTTTGCAATAAGTGGAGAACATAAGTCAGTTAATCCACTAGTGATTAAAGTTGGAACCTTTATATCTTCAATTTCATCCATGAAATTAAAACCTTCTAATGTTCCAGATGGACTAAATTCATTTTGTCCCCAAGCTGTCACATATGATTGAGTTCCAGCATTTTTAGGTCTTCTTAAACATTCTGGAGAATTTTCATCTACTGGACCAGCACAATACCTAAGCATGAATTCACCTTCAGCTTCTTGATATTCTTTAGTGCTATAATCGTGAGACTCATCTGCCTTTCTGATAGCTTCTTGTGTATCTTCAGGTAAATAAGCAATTCTTCTGCGTTGTTCTTTTTCCCATAGTTTAGAATCAGGGAGTGTGCTAGATAATATATAAGACTTTATACCTTCAGGCTTGAATGTACATTCATAATGGATTGCAAGCATTCCACCCCAAGATTGTCCTAATATGTGAACTTCATCTAAATTTAAGTGCTCACGTAATTGTATTAGCTCATCAGTCCAGGTTTCAGCATTCCATAGTTCAGGACGATCAGGAATAGAAGACTTTCCACAACCTATTTGATCATACATAATAACCTGACGACCATCCTTTGCTATATCATCAAGAACCTCGAAATAATTATGAGTAGATCCCGGGCCTCCATGTAACAATAATAATGGTCTTTTTCCGTCTTTACTTTCACCTACTATACGATAATATGTTTTATATTCTCCAAACGGCATATATCCTTCAGTAACTTTCATAAAAATCTCCTTTTTATTTAGATTCAGGTACTACAATTATATCTTTTGTGAATTTGTTTAAAACTTCGCATCCATCTTCAGTTGTTATAAGAATATCTTCAATACGAACTCCAATACCTTCTTCTGGTAAATAAATTCCTGGTTCTACTGAGAAAGCTTGACCTGGCTTTATTATATCTTCATTTACAGATGAAACATCACCAAATTCATGATCTTCAAGTCCTATCGAATGTCCTGTTCTATGTGTAAAGTATTCTCCATATCCTTTTTCTTCAATATAGTTTCTTGCAGCTAAATCTACATCACACATTCTATTCCCAGGTTTTGCAGCAGCAATTCCTCTTAAATTAGCTTCAACAACTATGTCATAAATTTCTTTTTGTCTTTCAGATACTTCACCTAAAAATACAGTTCTTGTCATATCAGATGCATAGTTCTTATAAAAACCACCTATATCTAATATAACGCAATCTCCATGTTTTCCTTTTGTATCATCAGTAACATGATGAGGATCAGCTGCTCCTTTAGCATAAGCAGTTATTGGATCAAAAGAAACTTCATCTATACCATGACTTTTATATATTTCACGTACTTTAGAATTTAATTCTTTTTCAGTTAAACCTTTTCCAACCCATGGAATCAATTCTTCCATAACAAGATCATTTAATCTTGAAGATTCTCTCATTATTTCTATTTCATCTTCATCTTTAATCATTCTAACATAGTCCACTATATCTGAACCATTTACAAATTTACTGTCAGTTAAAAGCTCTTGCAATCTTAATAAGAATTTAGATGGCCAAGTTTTATCTATACCTATTACTTTTCCATCTTCTAGATACTTAGATAATTTTTCAACTCCATCTTCAATGTCGTTATACCATAATATTTCAACACCAAGATCTTCCTCTTGAGGGAATAACTCATTGATAACTATCTTATGGTTACCATTAGTGTTTAGGTATAATGCTAATAATCTTTCTCCTGGAATAATCCATTTGCCTGTTAAATAAAAAATAGCATTTGGATCAGAGATGATTAGTTGAGAAAGTTCTTTTTCTTTCATTGACTTTAAAACTCTGTTTACTCTACTTTCATTCATATTAAAACCTCCTAAAGTTTATAATTAGATTATGTCAACAATATATCAATATAAATGATATTAGTCAAGATATAAAGAACTTTATATATGATAAATTAGAGTAATAATT
The DNA here is from genome assembly GCF_052088025.1 of Senegalia sp. (in: firmicutes). Taxonomy (NCBI): domain Bacteria; kingdom Bacillati; phylum Bacillota; class Clostridia; order Eubacteriales; family Clostridiaceae; genus Senegalia; species Senegalia sp. (in: firmicutes). The sequence goes on from NZ_JBQCYD010000029.1 coordinate 8,532, forward strand.
TCATGCATTTATTAAAAAAACGTAAAAAATGGATGTGTTTTAACCATCAAATATTTTTTTTCAGATAAATGAAAAAAACGTTTGTACTAATATTTTTTTTATGTTATTATATATTTGAAATGTTAGGTAAATAATAAACAAATAAAAAATAGGAGGTATGAAAAATGGAAAATGTACAAAAACAAAAAAGACCACTTGGCTTTTATGTATGCTCGCTTGCTTTCACATTTGAAAGATTTGCATTCTATTCAGCTAAATGGTTACTAACCATATTTGTGGTTGCAAACATTGCAGAAGGTGGACTTGGACTTACTCCTGCAGATGGAGCAAAGATGTCAGCAAACTTAGTTGCATTTACTTATCTTGCACCACTTTTTGGTTCTGTTATATCAGACAGATTTATAGGAGCGAGATATTTAGTACCTGTAGGAATGGTACTTATGGGAGCAGGTTACCTAGTAGGTGCCAATGCTACAAGTCCACTAATGGCTAATATGATGATAATTTTAGTATCTATTGGTACGGGCTTGTTTAAACCACAAACAAATGCCATTACAGGAAGATTGTTTAAAGATAAAAAACAATTAGATGGAGCTTTTTCTATTCAATATTCATTTGTTAATGTTGGATCATTTATTGGTACTACTATAATGGGTTCACTTACATTAGCTACTAGTTATTCATTTAGTTTTACAGTTTGTGCAATTGTTATGTTTATTGGTGCTGTTGGATTTATATTTGGATGGAGATATTTAGGTGAAGCTGGAAAGAGACCATTTAAATATGATGAAAATAGAGAACAAACTGATGTTATTAAAGAAGTTAAAGAAGAAAAGAAACCACTTACAACTATTGAAAAGAAAAGAGTTGGAGCTATTGTATTGGTATCATTCTTCTCAGTTATATTCTGGGTATTCTGGTACCTAGCTTATATGCCAGTGTATTTTTACTGGGGCGCTGATGGTACTGGGGCTGCACATGCAAATTGGTTCCTAGGTAACTTTGAAGTTCCAACTATCTGGTTTGACTCGTTAAATGCTTTAATGTGTATAGCATTAGGACCTATACTTGCTAAATTATGGTTGAAATTATCTAAAAGACCTCAAGGTGATTTGAGCATGTTTAAAAAGACTTCATTAGGTATGATTACTCTTGGTATATCTTATGTAATATTTACAGCTGCTGATATATTTAGAGGAGAAGCACTTGCATCATTACTTTGGATAATAGCATTTGGTATGGTATTGTCATTAGGTGAAATGCTATTCTCGCCACTTGGTAATTCATTTGTAAGTAAATACTCTCCACCAAGATTACTATCAGTTATGATGGCTGTTTGGACATTTGCAGTATTTATTGCAGGTAAATCATATGGATGGATATATGAATTTACTTTAAAATTTGAATTTGTAAATGCATATGCTACAATCGCAGCTATAGCTATTGTTTCAGGTATAATACTTTGGGCTATGGATGGTAAACTAAAGGGATTAGTAGTAGAAGATGATGAAGAGGAAGAAAATTTTGAAACTGCTGCAGCAAATCCTCCTCATGACATAGATAATACTAAAAAATAAAAATATAAATAGACAAACCCACAGGCTAGCCTGTGGGTTTGTTTTTTATAATATCTATTATATAATGAATATAATAGATATTATAAATTATATTTACAAAGGGTGGTTTAATTATGTTTTTTGACTATAATGAGATATTGGTTAAGGATGTTCTTGATAAAAAATTCATTATTTTAAATGAAAATGACTCACTTAATGAAGCTATAGAATCAATGCTTAAAAAAAATATACAAGAGGTATTTATAAAAGATAAAAGAAAAAAAATACAAGGTGTTATAACTTTATCTGATATATCTCTTATATATCAAAATATATCTGATAATATAATATTAAATAAATTTTTAGTCAAAAAATTTATATATGTTTCTAAAAATGAAACACTATCAAAGTGTAGAAGTATAATGATAAAAAATAAAATTGGAAGATTACCAGTTATAGAAAATGATAAAATTATAGGGGTAATAAGGGCAGAGGAAATAAGAGATTACTTTTATATGAATTTAGAAAAAATGGGTCAAACTCTACATCACATAGTAAATAATATTCATGAAGCTCTTTGTTTAATAGATACCAAAGGAAAAGTTATGATATGGAATAAAAATGCTGAGGATTTATATGATATAGCTAAGGAAGAAATAATAGGAAAAAATATAAAGGATTTTTTTCCGGATTCAATAAACTCTAAAGTACTAGAAACAAGAAAAGAAATGACTAATACCTACCATACCCCAAAAAAGAATTATAGGGTTGTTGTCAATGCCTTACCTATATTTATTAAGGGTGAATTTGAAGGTGTATTAACAACTGATAGAAACATAACTGAAGTTACAAGTCTATCTGATGAATTAAAAAAAGCTAATAATACATTGAAATTTTTAGAAAGTGAATATAAGAGACTTAAAAGTGATGATTTTGGAAATGTAATAGGCAGAAGTCCTAAAATAATAGAAAAAATAAAAATTGCTAAACAAGTTGCAAAAACTCATATTTCTGTATTAGTGAGTGGAGAAAGTGGTACAGGAAAAGAAGTTTTTGCTAAAAACATTCATGACTATAGTGGAGTTAGTGGTCTATTCATACCAGTAAACTGTAGTGCTATACCAAATGAACTTTTTGAATCTGAATTTTTTGGTTATGATGAAGGAGCATTTACAGGGGCAAGTAAAAAAGGAAAGATGGGTTTTTTTGAATTGGCTAATAATGGGACCTTATTTTTAGATGAAATTGGTGAATTGCCACTATTTATGCAGGCAAAATTACTCCGAGTTTTACAAGATAATAAATTTAGTCGAGTTGGAGGAGAAAAACTTATAAATACTAATGTTAGAATAATTTCAGCTACCAATAAAAGTTTAGTAGATATGGTTGATAAAGGAAACTTTAGAGAAGATCTTTTTTATAGGTTGAATGTAATTGAAATTGAACTACCACCATTAAGAGAGAGGAAAAATGATGTGGTCTTATTAATACATTATTTTTTGAAAGAATTAGCAGAAAAGAACAATAAAAAAATACCCAAAATAAGCTCAAATGTTTTAGAAATTCTCAAAAAATATAATTGGAAGGGCAATATTAGGGAGCTTAAAAATACAGTTGAGTACCTTTTGGTACTATCAGCTAATGATGTTATATATGAAAATATGTTACCACATCATATATTAGATGAAGTGGGCGATTATAAAAAAAATATTAAAGATGATATTATTAAATCATTTGACTTAAATAAATCTATAGAAGAATTAGAAAAAAAACTGATAAATGAAGCATTAAATGAAAGTCAGGGAAATAAAGCAAAAGCATCAAAATTACTTAAGATACCTAGAAGTACTCTTCATTATAAAATTAATAACTATGGTATTGAAAGATAAAATATACCTTCAAACAACTAGTGTCAATATACTGACTCTAGTCTAAAAACTGACACTTTGAATTATTCCTAATCTTAATAATACAATGTTAATATATCAATGTTTTATAGATTTAATTAAAATAATTATAGATAAAAACATGTCAATAACCTGACTAACCGAAAATTCTATATTTGATATTAAAAATATTTTTAGTATTAAATATAGAATAAGTTGGACTATTACTTAGTTTGATGATATGATATAAATGTTGGCATGCTTATTGCTTTATATAAAGAATGTATGTTTTAAAGCATAAAAGTTAATGTTTTAACATAATTGCAAATTAAATTTAAAATGCTAAGGAGGTGGCAAAGAATGAATGTTGAATTATTATTAAGGCAACACGTTGGTGCACCATGTAATCCAGTTGTTAATGAAGGCGAAGAAGTGAAAAAAGGCCAATTAATAGCTGAACCAAATGGGCTAGGTGCCAATATACATTCAAGTGTATATGGAAAGATAACAAAAATTACAAGTGAAAGTATTATAATAGATGCATATGATGATCAACCTGAAGAATATGTAAAGCTCAGCGAAACTGATGATAAACTTGAGTTAATTAAAGAAGCTGGGGTAGTAGGAGCAGGAGGAGCAGGATTTCCAACTCATATTAAATTAAATATAGATTTAGATGGCGGATATATGATTGCTAATGCTGCTGAATGTGAACCGGATCTTAAGCATAATATAAAATTAGTAGAAGAAGATCCAGAAATGATAGTTAGAGGCGTTAAGTATGGTATGGAACTTACAAATGCTTCAAAAGGCTATATTGCTATAAAGTCTAAGAACAGAAAAGCAGTTGAAGCCCTAGAAAAAGCATGTAAAGATGAAGAAAACATTGAAGTGAAATTCTTATCAGATATGTATCCATCAGGTGATGAAAGAGTAATAATAAGAGAGTTATTAGGAATAGAATTAGAACCTGGTGAATTACCTTCAAAAGCTAATGCGGTTGTAGATAACGTAGAAACATTGAAAAATGTTGTAATAGCAATTGAGGAAAGAAAGCCTGTAATCACAAAAGATGTTACTGTAGGTGGTAGAGTTAAGGAAGCAATAGATGGAAATGCTATACTTGATGTTCCACTTGGAATGCCTGTAATTAATTATATAGAACAAAATGGAGGATATATTAAACCTCATGGAGAAATTGTTCTAGGAGGACCATTTACAGGTAAACATGGAGAAGAAAATTCACCAGTAACTAAAGTTTTAGGTGGTATTTTAGTAGCTATGCCTTTTCCTAAGGAAAAAAGAAAAATAGGCGTTATAGAATGTGAATGTGGAGCTCAACTAGATAGACTAGAAGAAATAGCTGAAGGAATGGATGGAGAAATTGTAACTTCTACTAAATGTAATAGAATGGAAGAAGTGAATGGTAGATATAGATGTAATTTACCAGGCATATGTCCAGGTCAAGCAGAAAAAGTGTTTTATCTTAAAAAACACGGTGCAGAAGCTATAATAATTGGAACATGTGAGGACTGAACTAACACAGTGATGAAAGTAGCTCCTAGGTTAGGAGTGCCAGTGTATCATAGTACAGATCATGTTTTAAGAGCAACAGGTCACAGATTATATAGAAGAAAAAAATAATAAATGAAATATATATTTTTGTAAAGGAGGATATTATAAATGTCAATTACGAATGAAACTGCGAAAGAGCATGCTAATGACAAGGCCATAACTTGTTGTAGAGTAGAAGCTGGAGTAGTAATCCAACCTTCTAATTTAGAAGACCCTAACTTAACTCCAGATTTAGAAGCATCAGGATTGTTAGAGATTCCAGAAAATGCATTAAGAATTGGAGAAGTTTTAGGTGCTAAAACAACTCAAGTTATCGATGCTTTAACACCATTAACTTCAGAGGTGTTAGAAGGAATCACTGAAATGGAGAAAGAAGAAAGTAGTACAGAAGAAGAGGTAGAAGAAGAAAAGACAGAGGCTGTTAAAGAAGTTGAACCTGTTGAGTCAGTAAATCCTGTAGAGAGTTTTTCTGGAGGAAGTGTAAAAATCCATATAGGTGAAGGTAGAGATATTAATCTTGAAATCCCACTTTCTATAGCAGGAAGTGTTACAAGTACATCTGCTAACCAAGTACAAGAAAATTCAACTAATAGCACTCAAAATACAAGTCCAGAAACTAAGGAAGAACCAAAAGAAAAAGTCTTAAGAAAACTTATGAGAAAGCATTTCTTTATAGATAAAGTGGAATTAGGAAAAGAGACAAAAATAGAAAATAATACACTTTATATTAAAGAAGATATTTGTAAAGATGCTTTAGAATCTGAAGAATTAGTAGTAGATATTAAATTAGACATCATTACTCCAGATAAATATGATGTTTATAGTGAAACTATAATGGATGTTCAACCAATTGCTACTAAAGAAGAAGGAGAACTTGGTGAAGGAGTAACAAGAGTTCTAGATGGAGTAGTAGTTATTGTAACAGGTACTGATGAAGATGGAGTTCAAATAGGTGAATTTGGTTCTTCTGAAGGTGCATTAGATAGAAATATCATGTGGGGAAGACCTGGATCTCCTGAAAAAGGTGAAATCTTCATAAAAACTGAAGTTAAAATAAAATCAGGTAAAGGTATGGAAAGACCAGGACCTATGGCTGCTCACCGTGCTACTGATGTTATAACTCAAGCAATAAGAGAAGCTCTTAAAAATGCAGATGAAAGCTTAGTAATCAATTCAGAAGAATTTGTTCAAAAGCGTAAATCTGGAAGAAAGAAAGTAGTAATAATTAAAGAAATAATGGGTCAAGGTGCTATGCATGATAATTATATTATGCCTACTGAACCAGTTGGAACTATCGGAGCTAAGGCAAATGTAGACCTTGGAAATGTTCCAATAGTTACATCACCTCTACAAGTATTAGATGGTTGTATTCATGCTTTAACTTGTATAGGACCTGCATCTAAAGAAACTTCAAGACATTATTGGAGAGAGCCACTTGTAATTGAAGCAATGAATGACGAAGAAATTGACCTAGCAGGAGTAATTTTTGTTGGATCACCTCAAGCTAACTCTGAAAAGTTCTATGTATCTAGATTCTTAGGTATGACTATAGAAGCAATGGATGTAGATGGTGCTATCATAACAACAGAAGGATTTGGTAATAATCATGTTGACTTTGCAAGTCATATAGAGCAAGTTGGTATGAGAGGAGTATCAGTAGTAGGTGTAACTTATTCAGCAGTACAAGGTCAACTTGTAGTTGGTAATAAGTACATGGATGCTATGATTGATAACAACAAATCAGCTCAAGGTATAGAAAATGAAATACTTTCAAATAACTGTCTTGCTCCAGAAGATGCTATAAGAGCAGTTACAATGCTTAAATCAAAAATGTCTGGTGAAGAGATAAAAGAAGCTGAAAGAAAATGGAATTCAAATGTTAAATTAAACAACATTGAAATGATAGAAAAAGAAACTGGAAGAAAAATCGAATTAGAAGATAATGAGAAAGCTCTTCCAAAAAGCAAAAAAAGACAAGAAATATACGAACCAGAAAACGATTAATTAGATAAAATAAGTTAGGAGATATCAAAATGGATAAATTAAAATATATCTCTACTGAAAACTATTATGAGGGAATAATTGTGGATGTAACCGATGCAGCAGTAATAATTGATTTCAAAGGACGTATAGGACAATTAAAAGTTCCTAGAAGAATGGTTATTAGTCACAATGATTTAGAGATAGGTCATCAAGTTGGATTTATGATGACTTACCCAGAAGTAATAAGCGAAGAAATTGATGAAAGTTATACTAAAAGTGCTAGAAGACAAATTGAAGCTAGAAAAAAAGCTGAAAAAAGAAATGAAGAAAATTAAGAATTAATACATTATTATGAGGAGGTAAAAAAATGGATTTAACAGTTGTAAAAGGATTACAGTCTGAAATATTTGTTCCTAATACACCTCCAGTAGTATGGACTCCTGTAGAGAAACCACTAAGTGAGATGACAGTTGCATTAGTTACAGCAGCTGGGGTACATTTAAAGACTGATAAAAGATTTAACTTAGCTGGGGATACTACATTTAGAGTAATACCTGGAGATGCAGATAGTAAAGATTTAATGGTATCACACGGGGGATATGATAACGGTGATGTTAACAAAGACATTAACTGTATGTTCCCTATAGATAGAATGAAAGAATTAGAAGAAGAAGGTTATTTTAAAGCATTTGCACCTGTAAACTTTGGATTTATGGGAGGCGGCGGAGACGTTTCTGTTTTCACTGAAAAAACAGGACCAGAAATCGCAAAGCAATTACTTGATGAAAATGTAGATGCAGTTCTTCTAACAGCAGGCTGAGGTACCTGCCACCGCTCTGCCGTGATTGTGCAGAGAGCAATTGAGGAAGCTGGAATACCAACTATAATAATAGCGGCACTTCCTCCAGTAGTACGTCAAAATGGTGCTCCAAGAGTTGTTGCTCCATTAGTTCCTATGGGAGCAAACGCAGGAAGACCAAATGATCCAGAAATGCAAACAAATATAGTGAAAGATTCTTTAGCTCAATTAGTAGAAATCCAAACTCCAGGAAGAATAATAAAACTTCCATATGAGTATATAGCTGAAGTATAAAAAAATATCTGTCCTCTAAAGATTTTAGGGGACAGAAATTTTAAAATAGCATTCTCCTATTAATGTGACTTTATAAAAATATCAATAGAAGGAGAGCAAAATGGATAAAGAAGAAATACTTAGAAGACTTGTAATTAGAAGTTTTCATATAAATAAAGTTGAATTTGACTCAAGGAATTCTATTTCTAATAATTCTTTAAAAATAGATAAAAGTTTTTTAGATAAGACAGTTGATTCAGAAGAATTAATAGATAAAGTTGAAATTGATATAATAAAACCAGGTGAATATGATAAGTTTGTTAATAGTATTATGGACATAATACCTATATCTACAAAAGTATTAGGTAGTATTGGTGAAGGTATAACTCATACATTAACGGGTGCATATATTATGCTTACAGGAATAGATTCAGAAGGAAAACAAATGGCTGAATTCGGATCCTCTGAAGGAATATTAGAAGAACAAATGATTTTTGGAAAAGCTGGAACATCTTCTAGAGAAGATTATATAATTCATATAGATATAACATTAAAGGGTGGACTTCCATTTGAGAGAAAACTTCCATTAGCAGCTCATAGAATATGTGATAAATTTATTCAAAGCTTTAGGGATATCTTAAAGCAAAAAGATGGAAGAGATTCTGACTACTCTTGTGAATTTCATGACAAAGTAAGGCCTGGCAAGAAAAAAGTAATAATTATTAAACAAATAGCAGGTCAAGGAGCTATGAGTGATAATAATATATTGTCTGAAGAGCCAAGCGGTCTTGTTGGTGGTAAATCTATTATAGATATGGAAAATGTACCAATAATATTATCTCCAAATGAATATAGAGATGGAGCTTTAAGAGCAATGACCTAAATGTTAGAAAGGTGATAAAAATGGGAATAGGACCATCTACAAAAGAAACCACATTGCATCATTTTAGAGATCCATTATTAGATGTAGTATCTAAAGATGAAGACATAGATCTTTTAGGTATAATGATGGTAGGAACTCCTCAAGATAATAAAAGTAAACATTTTGTAGGAAAAAGAGCAGCACAATGGGCAGAATCAATGAGAGTAGACGGTGCAATTGTATCTGTAGATGCTTGGGGAAACTCACATGTTGACTATGCAAATACCATTGAAGAGATAGGTAAGAGAAATATACCAGTTGTAGGATTAAGTTTTATAGGAACTCAAGCAAAATTCGTTGTTTCAAATAAATACATGGATACTATAGTTGATTTTAATAAATCTAAAGAAGGTATCGAAACAGAAGTTGTTGGTGAAAACAATGTTAATCATTTTGATTCCAAAAAAGCACTAGCTTTTTTGAAATTAAAGATGAAAAGAAAGGGGACTAAATAATGAGATTTACAAGAAGTATCAATGCTATAGATTCACACACTATGGGTGAACCTACAAGAATTGTAACAGGCGGAATTCCTACTATCCCAGGAAAGACAATGGCGGATAAAAAAGATTATTTACAAAACAATTTAGATTATTTAAGAACAGCACTTATGTTAGAACCAAGAGGTCATAATGATATGTTTGGATCAATTCTAACAGCTGCTGTAAATGAAGAAGCTGATTTTGGTATAGTTTTTATGGATGGCGGAGGCTATCTGAATATGTGTGGGCATGGTTCTATAGGAGCTATGACAATAGCTGTAGAGACTGGAATAGTTGAAGCTAAAGAGCCTATTACTAATGTTACAATGGATACACCAGCTGGAATAATAAAAGGAAAAGTAAAGGTAGAGAATGGAAAAGTTCAAGATGTTTCTATTGTAAATGTACCTGCATTTCTTTATAAAGAAGATGTTGAAATTGAAGTACCAGAAATTGGAACTGTAAAATTAGATATTTCTTTTGGTGGAAGTTTCTTTGCTATAGTTCATGCAAAGCAATTAGGTATAAAGGTTGATACTGAATATAGTGATCAATTATTAAAATATGGATTAAAAATCAGAGAAATATTAAATGAAATTATAGAAGTAGAACATCCTGAATTAGCACATATAAATACTGTAGATTTAGTTGAAATATATGATGAACCTACTCATCCAGATGCTACTTATAAGAATGTAGTAATATTTGGTCAAAAACAAATGGATAGATCTCCTTGTGGAACTGGTACTAGTGCTAAACTAGCTACATTATATTCAAAGGGTGAACTTAAAGAAGAAGAAGATTTTGTATATGAAAGTATTACAGGAACTTTATTTAAAGGTAAAATTGTAGGTAAGACAAAAATAGGGAATTTTGATGCTATAATACCTGAAATTACTGGTTCAGCATACATTACTGGTTTCAGTCAATATGTAATAGATGAAGATGATCCAGTTAAGCATGGCTTCACTGTATAATATTTTAAAATAATTTATATATTTTTTATCTAAGTATAATGTTTTAACTTATACTTAGATAAAAATAAATAGGAGGTAATATAATGATAACAGCAATCTTAGGAGCCTTAGGAGCTTTTGCAGCATGGTTTTCAGTTGTTTTTGTTAAAGATTTTGTCCAGCATAAGGATCAATTAGAAGATAACTCGTGGGCAAAAGTTTCATCAATAGGATTTGTAACTAACTTTTTTGATACATTAGGAATAGGTTCATTTGCACCAACCACTGCATTATTAAGAGGATTTAAACAAGTTAAAGATAGGGTTATACCTGGTACTTTAAACGTTTCATGTGCATTACCAGTTATGACAGAGGCATTTATATTTATTACAGTTATAGAAGTAGATATTTTGACATTAGTTTCAATGCTTGCAGCAGCAACTATAGGTGCGTGGGTTGGTGCTGGTATAGTATCTAAATTACCAGAAAAGAATGTTCAAGTTGTAATGGGAGTTGCATTACTCGTAACAGCATTCTTAATGGCAGCAGGTCAATTTGGATGGATGCCAGGTGGAGGAGATCCATTAAGTGAATCTTTTGATGGCGTTAGAAACGGTTTGATTTATGAGAGTATGGATGTAGATGGAACAATGCTAGGAGTTCCTATTGGAGTTACTGGATTGAAACTTGCAATTGCTATTGTTGTTAACTTTATATTAGGTGCTCTTATGACTGCAGGTATAGGTTTATATGCACCTGCTATGGCGCTTGTATACTTTTTAGGTATGTCACCAAGAGTTGCATTCCCAATAATGATGGGTTCTTGTGCATTCTTAATGCCAGTTGCGTCTGTTAAGTTTGTAAAAGAAGGAGCTTATAATAGAAAAGCTGCAATGGGAATTACTATAGGTGGATTAATTGGAGTATTTATAGCAGCCTATATAGTTAAATCATTACCTCTTGCAATATTAACTTATCTAGTAATAGTAGTTGTTCTTTATACTGGAGTAACAATGTTAATGGCAGCATTTAAAAACAAAGAATTAGAAACTAAACCAGAAATGGATAAGATATCAAAATAGTACTATAAAGAAAAAACCATTTAATGAAGTATACTTCATTAAATGGTTTTTTCTTTATTTATATTTTATAAAAATTTCATATTTATAAAATTAACTTCATCCTACAAAACACTATGTTTTCCGACAATTAAGATATTTAAATGATATTTTAAAAACAAGGACCTATCTATAACTAAAATAATAAAATAAATATTATTGATAATTACTAGACAAAATTAACAATGCATAATATAATAAAAATAGAAGTAATATTAAAGAATATTTCATGCATATGAAAACAAATATGAATATTTCACAAATGAAGGGGGCAAATATGCGAGAAATAGGAAGTGAGATTAAAGAATTAAGAAAACAAAACAATATGACTCTTAAAGATCTAAGTGAAAAGACTGGTTTATCAATAGGTTTTTTATCACAATTTGAAAGAGGATTATCTACAATAGCTATAGATTCCTTAGAACTAATAGCAAGATCTTTAGATGTGGGTTTATCACATTTTCTTTTAAAACCAAATGCTAAAGGGAAATATGTATTAAAAAGTTTTGAACAAGAGGTACATGAAGTTATAAATAATAAATTCATTCATTATAATTTAAGTAATGATTTAAATAAGAAAAGTTTTTTACCTAGGAAGATAGAGATATTACCTATGGAAAAAGAAGAAGATATAAAGGAATACAGTCATAAGGGAGAGGAATTTATTTATGTAATTGAAGGAATCCTAACTCTTTTCCTAGATTCAAAAAGATATGATCTTTATCCTGGAGATAGCGCACATTATGACTCTCAAAAGATGCACAATTGGACAAATTATACAAGTAAGATGGTTAAAATTATTGTTGTTAGTACTCCAAATCACTATTTTGAAGGTGAGGTGAACAGGGATAATGAATAATGCAGTAGTAATGAACATACAAAAATATTCAATTCATGATGGTCCTGGCATACGTACGACTGTTTTTTTTAAGGGATGTCCTTTAGATTGTTGGTGGTGTCATAATCCAGAAAGTCAAAATTTTAACTTTGAATTGATGTTTTTTAAAGATAAATGTAGTGGATGTGGTCTATGTGCAAAAAAATGCAAGCAAGAAGCCATATCTATCAAAGATTCACTTGCTATTACTGATAATTCAAAATGCATATTATGTGGTAAATGTAGTGAAGTTTGCATAAACCAAGCAAGAAAATTGGTAGGCAAAGAATTTTCATCAAAAGAGCTTATGAAAGAAATAAAAAAAGATGAGATTTTTTATGAAGAATCTGATGGAGGGGTAACTTTTTCAGGAGGAGAGCCTCTTTTACAAATTGAGTTTTTAGAAGAAATATTAAAATTGTGTAAAGAACATGGCATACACACTACAGTAGACACCAGTGGATATAGCGATTTTAGCAATTTTGAAAGAATTATAGAATATACAGATTTATTTCTCTATGATATAAAGCATTTAGATGATAATATGCATAAGAAATACATGGGTGTTTCAAATAAATTAATAAAAGAGAACTTAAAAAAATTATCTGATAAAAATGCAAATATATTTGTAAGAGTTCCAATTATTAGAGGAATAAATGATGATGATAAAAATATTGGGGAAACAATTGAATTTTTAAAAGATATTAATATATCTAAGCTTAATTTACTTCCATATCATAAAATGGGAATGGAGAAATATTCACGTATTTCTAAAAAGTATAAGCTTACAGGAGAAGAAAAACCATCTGATGATGAAATGGAGAAAATATTATTAAAATTTAAAGAATTAAATACTAATATAAAAATAGGAGGATGATTTTTATGATGTCAGAAAGAGTTAAGAAATTAAGAAAGCAAAGTGTTGAAGCAGTTCCATATATATCAATGGAAAGAGCAAAGATTGTTGATGATGTGTATAAAAAGTATGAAGGTAGTGTTTCCATACCTGTTTTAAGGGCTTTAGTGCTTAAGGAGTTTATGTCAAAGAAAAAATTATGTATTAATGAAGGTGAGCTTATTGTTGGAGAAAGAGGAGAAGCACCTGCTGCAACACCTACCTATCCAGAACTATGTTGCCATACTATAGAAGATTTTGAGATAATGAATGATAGAGAAAAAATATCATTTAAGGTTGATGAAGAAGCAAAAAAAATGCAAGAAGACATTATTCCTTATTGGGAAAAAAGATCTATGAGATATCATATACTTGAAAATATGACAGATGAGTGGAAAGATTGCTACTTAAATGGTATGTTTACAGAATTCCAAGAGCAAAGAGGTCCAGGCCATACTGTTGCTGATGGTAAAATATATAAAAAAGGGTTCTTAGATTTTAAAAAAGATATAGAAACAGAAATTGAAAATCTAGATTATAATAATGATGATTCTGCTCTTGATAAAAAGATGCAACTTGAAGGTATGTCTATAGCTTGTGACGGGATAATGATACTGGGTGAAAGATATGCTGAACTTGCTAAAGAAATGGCAAGAGAAGAAAAGGATGAAAAAAGAAAACAAGAATTACTTGATATAGCAGAAGTATGCAGTCATGTTCCAGCTAATGCACCAAGGACATTTAGGGAAGCTATTCAAATGTATTGGTTTGTACATTTATGTGTTATAACTGAACTAAATCCATGGGATTCTTTTAATCCTGGTAGATTAGATCAACACTTAAATCCATTTTACCAGAAAGAAACAGAGGAAGGTTCTTTAGATAGGGAAGGTGCAAAAGAATTACTACAATGTTTTTGGGTTAAATTTAATAACCAACCTGCACCTCCAAAGGTAGGAATAACTCTAAAGGAAAGTGCAACATATACTGATTTTGCCAATATAAATAGTGGTGGACTTAAAGCCGATGGTTCTGATGGCGTAAATGATGTAAGTTATTTAGTACTAGATGTTATTGATGAAATGAGATTATTACAGCCAAGCTCAAATGTTCAAATAAGTAAAAAAACTCCACAAAAGTTTTTGAAAAAAGCTCTTAATATTGTAAGAAAAGGTTGGGGTCAACCATCTTTATTTAATTCAGATGCAGTTATTCAAGAAATGTTAAATGCAGGTAAGGATATAGTTGATGCTAGATGTGGTGGAACGAGTGGATGTATTGAAACTGGAGCATTTGGTAAAGAAGCCTTTATTTTAACTGGTTACTTTAATATTCCAAAGGTACTTGAGATAACACTTAACAATGGATTAGATCCTATGAGTGGAAAAAAGCTTGGTATAGAAACAGGAGATGCAAGTAAATTCAAAAATTATGAGGAATTATTTGAAGCATTTAAAAAACAAATGAATCATTTTATTGATATAAAGGTAAGAGGAAATAGGGTTATAGAAAAATTATATGCAGAAAAAATGCCAGTTCCTTTTCTTTCAACAATCATAGATGACTGTATAAAAGAAGGTAAGGATTACAATGCTGGAGGAGCAAGATATAATGTAACTTATATTCAAGGCGTAGGAATAGGAAATATAACAGATAGTCTTGCTGCAATTAAATATCATATATTTGATAAAAATAATTTCACTATGGATGAACTTTTAACAGCTATGAAAGATGATTTTAATGATCATGAAATGATTCTGAATTTAGTTAAAAATAAAGCTCCAAAGTATGGAAATGATGATGACTATGCTGATGAAATAATGAAAGATGTATTTAAAACTTATTATGATACTGTAACTGGAAGACCTAACATTAAAGGTGGAGAACATAGAATAAATATGTTGCCAACTACATGTCATATATACTTTGGTTCAGTAATAGGAGCTCTGCCAAGTGGCAAAAGAGCAAAAGAAGCTTTAGCTGATGGTATTTCACCTTCAAAGGGAGCAGATATAAACGGACCTACTAGTGTAATAAAATCTGCATCAAAAATGGATCATTTGATTACAGGAGGTACTCTTTTAAATCAAAAAGTTACGCCTTCTATGATAGAAGGAGAAGAAGGATTAGATAAATTATCTAATTTAGTTAGAGCATATTTCAAGCTTGATGGACATCATATACAATTTAATGTGTTTAATAGGCAAACTTTACTAAATGCTCAAAAGAATCCTGAAGATTATAAGAATCTTATAGTTAGAGTTGCAGGATATAGCGATTATTTTTCAAATCTTAACAAAGATTTACAAGATGAAATTATAGCTAGAACAGAACAAGTAATATAAATTTAATTTTATGAAAGGGGATTTTTAATGAAAAAAACTTTAGGATTTATAGGTGGAGGAAATATGGGTCAAGCAATGATAGGAGGTATCATTGAAAGCAAAATATTTAATCCAGAAGATATAATGGTATCAGATTTAAATGATAATTTATTAAAAAAGGTAGAAGATAAATATGGAGTTAAAACTACAAATGACAATAAAGAGCTTGTTAAACATGCAGATATAATAGTTTTAGCTGTAAAACCTCATATATGCGACATAGTTATTAAAGGAATAAAGAATGATATATCTGAAGATACACTTGTAGTATCTATAGCTGCAGGGAAATCTATAGGTCAACTTGAAGAGAGTTTTGAAAAAAATGTAAAAATAATTAGAGTAATGCCAAATACTCCAGCTCTAGTTGGAAAAGCAATGTCTGCTATTTCATCTAATGAAAATGTATCAAAAGATGAATTAAGTCAAATTACTGATATATTTGAAAGTTTTGGTGAAGCTGAATTAGTAGATGAAAAATTGATGGATGTCGTAGTTGGAACAAGTGGCTCATCTCCAGCTTATGTATATATGTTTATAGAAGCAATAGCAGATGGAGCTGTGCTTGAAGGTATGCCAAGAGATAAGGCTTATAAAATGGCAGCTCAATCTGTTTTAGGAGCGGCAGAAATGGTATTAAAGACAGGAATGCATCCTGGAGAACTAAAGGATATGGTTTGTTCACCTGGAGGTACAACTATAGAAGCAGTAAGAACATTAGAAGAGAAAGGATTTAGAAGTGCAGTTATAGAAGCTGTTAGAAATTGTACAAATAAATCTAGAAATCTTTCTTAAGAGTATTAATATAAGTAAAGGTTATAACCTTTACTTATATAATTATATAAAAAATATTATTTGGAGGTATTTGTTTGAATATTAAAGAAAACATCAAAAAATTACAAGATTTAATGAAACAAAATGATATTGATGCATATATAATTTCAGATGTAGACCCTCATCAATCTGAATATGTAGCAGAACATTTTAAATCAAGAAGTTTCATATCTGGCTTTACAGGATCAGCAGGTACTGTAGTAATTACAAAAGATAAGAATGGATTATGGACTGATGGAAGATATCACATTCAAGCAGAAGAACAACTTAAGGACTCAGGAATAGATTTATTTAAGCAAGGATTAGAGGATACACCTACTTATATAGAATGGTTAAAGAAAAATTTAGATGAAAATAGTAGTGTAGGTTTTGATGGTAAAGTTATGGCACAATCTAGTGCAAAATCTATAATAAATAAATTTAAAAATACAGGAATAAAAGTAATTGATAAGTATGATTTTATAAAAGAAATTTGGGAAGATAGGGAAAAACAAAATTTTCATGAAATATATAATCATGAAGAAAAATATGCTGGAAAGAGTACAAAAGAAAAATTAAAAGAAGTTAGAGAAAGAATGAAGGAAAAGAATGCCAACTATTATGTTTTAGGAAGTGTAGATAATACTGCTTGGCTCTTCAATATACGTGGCAGCGATGTATCAAATAACCCAGTAATATATTCATATGGACTTGTCTCAGATGATAAGGCTATAGTTTATTTAAACAAAGAAAATCTAACAGATAAAACAAAAGAGGTATTAGAGAAAAACGGAGTAGAAATTAAAGACTATGATGAAATAGCAAATGATTTAAAAAATATAAATGAAAAATCCAATATTTATCTAGATGAAAGTAAAATAAACAGATATTTATATAATGCCCTACCTAAAAAATCAAACAAAATAAGTGGTACTAGTATAATTACATCGATTAAAGCTATAAAAAATGATGTTGAAATTGAAAATCTAAAGAAAACTCATATTAGAGATAGTGTAGCTATGGTTAGATTTATTCATTGGTTAAAAGAAAATATAGGTAAGGAAAAAATTACCGAAATAGATACAATAGAAAAATTAGAAAGTTTTCGAAAAATGGGAGAAAACTTCAAAGAGCCAAGTTTTGATACGATAGCAGGATATAAAGATCATGCTGCTATGATGCACTATAAGGCAGATAGGGAAAGTGAATATACTTTAGAAAAAAAGCATATGCTTTTAATAGATTCAGGAGGACAATATTTAGATGGAACTACTGACATAACTAGAACTATAGCTCTAGGTGAACTTACAGATAAAGAAAAAGAAGATTTCACACTTGTATTAAAGGGTCATATTTCACTTAATAAATTAGTATTTTTATATGGAGCAACAGGTTCAAATGTGGATATAATAGCAAGAGCTCCATTATGGAAGAGAGGAATAGACTATAAATGTGGAACAGGTCATGGAGTAGGATTCTTTTTAAATGTACATGAGGGACCACATAGTATAAGCCCAAGACCTAACACTATAAAATTAGAAGAAAATATGGTTATAACCAATGAACCAGGTATTTATAGAAACGGTGAGCATGGGATAAGAACAGAAAACACTATATTAGTCAAAGAAAAATGTAATACTGAATTTGGTAAATTCATGGAATTTGAAGTAATATCATATTGTCCTATAGATTTAGATGCAATAGATAAAACTATATTAGAAAAAGAAGAAAAAGACTGGCTAAATAATTACCATAAAGAAGTTTATGAAAAACTAAGTCCTTATTTAGAAGAAGACCTAAAAGAATGGCTTAAGAATCAAACAAGAGCCATATAATATATATATTAAAAGTATCCTAATTGACATTTATTAGTTCAAATTAGGATACTTTTAACTTTGTAACTTAATTGTAACCCTTTAATACTGTTTTGTTAC
>NZ_JBQCYD010000030.1:0-12768 GCF_052088025.1 Senegalia sp. (in: firmicutes)
AGATAATCTAATTTTAATTAATTAGACTGTCTACTTTGGAAGTATCATATCATTAGTCCGTTTTTTTGATATTAACATCCATCTTAGGAACTCCAACAAGTTCATATGTAGCAGATGCAAATTGTATTTTCTCCCTACTATTACTAGCTTCTTCAAGTATCTTAGTAAATAATAAATCCTTGGTATATCTTCTTTTTCTATAATCAACTACATATCTAATAGTATATTCTACCCAATTATCATTGATTTCCATAGTTACCATAGGTCCAGTTTTAGCATCTTCAATTAAATACCTTCTGACCATTGTTT
This sequence comes from Senegalia sp. (in: firmicutes), assembly GCF_052088025.1. Classification (NCBI taxonomy): domain Bacteria; kingdom Bacillati; phylum Bacillota; class Clostridia; order Eubacteriales; family Clostridiaceae; genus Senegalia; species Senegalia sp. (in: firmicutes). The sequence continues at coordinate 310 of NZ_JBQCYD010000030.1, forward strand.
TCCATTGAACTTCTGCATCTTTAGTGAAAACCCCTACTATTTCCTCTACAGTATTCTCCAATATTTTTTTAGTATATATATAATCAGAACCAAATTTAAGAGGTATTTTTATTTCATCCCAAATAAAGGGGAAATTTCCTGAATAATTATATACTGGGCCTTTAAATACAAAGTTGTTTGCAATCCTAACTATTCTACCATTATATAAATCTCCATTAACCCATTCTCCTACTTCCATAATAGTGGTTCTTAAAATACTTAAATCTATAACATCTCCTTTTATCCCACCAATTTCAATTCTATCTCCTGCTTTATATATATTTCCTGTTGTTATATTGATAAATCCTGCTACAGATGCTATTACTTCTTTTAATGCAAAAGCTATTCCAGCACTTGCTACTCCAAGGGTAAGTGTTATACCTCTTATATCATCTAAAAAAACTATAATTATAAGAATCATGCTTAAAAAATAAGATATAAGATTTACAAATTTCCTAGTTTTATATCTATTGTCTGATTCTTTTATATGTTTACTCAAATTTTTTTTAGTAAATCTTGTTACAATAATCAAAATAACTATAATTAAAGATGATATTATTATCTTTCTTATAATTGGATCATTAACTATTTCTTTTATTTCTTGAGTCATATATTTCATCCTTTTTTTATGTTTTATATATCTATACCCTATTTATATGAATTTAAATTTGATTACTTTTATATTTATAAGGGTAAGGTATAAGTAAGTATAAAAAGGAGATGAAAAAATGACTATTGATTTAAAAATCTATTATGATTATGTATGACCATTTTGTTATATAGGCTTAGGCATAGTCGAAAAATTGAAAAAAGAATATGAAATAAATGATATATGGATACCATATGAGTTAAACCCTAATACTCCCAAAGAAGGAGTTCAATTAAAAGATAAATTCAGCCCTGAAAAAATGAAAGAAATGAAAAAAGAATTAGATAGAAAGACAAAAGAACTTGACATAGAATTTTATGAATTAGAATTCACTTCTAATTCTCATAATGCCTTTAAAGTTAGTGAATTAGCAAAACTTTCAAATAAATTTCATGAATTTCACAAAAGAGTATATGAAGCAAATTTTAGAGAAGGTCAAAATATTTATGATAGGGAAGTTTTAGCTATACTGGGTGAAGATGTAGGACTGGAAAAACAAGATGTCTATGATGCTATAGATAGTATAAAATATGAAGAAACTTTACTAGAATATAAAAAAGAAACAGATCTAAATAATATTGATACTACACCTACCTTTGTAATAAATAACAAAGAAATAGTTGTTGGTAGTCAACCATTAGATTTTTTTAGGGAAAAATTTGATAAAATAAATAGATAGCCTAGGCTATCTATTTATTTCTATGATATTTCAGATATTATAACACCTATTAATCCCGGACCAGTATGTACTACTAAAACAGGACTTATCTGAGTAAATGTAGTTTCTACTACATTTTTCACTTTTTTAATATCATCTAATAAAGCCCTACCTTCATCAAGAGCATTTCCATGAGCTACTGCTACATTAATCTTTCCTTTACTTGCTCTTTCCTTAACTATGTCATATATTGCTTTAATAGATCTATTTCTACCTCTTATTTTTTTATAAGTATAGTAAATACCTTCCTTGTTAATTGAAATTATAGGTTTGATCTTTAACAACTCTCCTATAGTACCTTCTACCCTTCCAATTCTTCCACCTTTTTTAAGATATTCTAAGGTTTCTACTACATAAAATGTATCCGTCTTTGTTATTACTTCTTTTATTCTTTCTATAGTTTTTACATAATCATTAGTTCTTTTTAATTCTTTAGCCCCTTCTAAAACTGGATAACCGAGTCCCATACTTAAAGATTTTGAATCAATTATTTCTATTTCAAGATCTTCTACAGTATTTTTAGCATTTTTCATCATATTTATTGTTCCACTTAAACCACTAGAAATTGTAGTTACTATTAAATGTGTATATCCTTCAGATTTTAATTTCTCAAATAAATCAATACAATCTCCTAGTGAAGGCAGAGAAGTTTTAGGCACTTCCTCACTAAACCTCTTATATATGTCCTCAGGCTGTATATCAACCTTATCCTTATATTCACCATCAGAATAAATTACTTTTAAAGGCATTATTTTTATGTTATATTCATCTATTATTTCCTTAGGTAAATCACAAGTTGAATCCGTAATTAAAGCTATCTTTTTCATATTAATGCTCCTTTTTTATTTATTTTTTATTCATTATTATGTGCTTATATTATATCATAGTTAATAATTTAAAAACTAAATTCAATGATTTCTTTTACTGTTAGTGGATAATCTGTTATTAAACCATCAATGTCATATTTTAATGCTTCTTTTATATCCTTTTTACTATTAACTGTATATACCCATATTTGCCTATTCTTACTTCTTGCATGACTGATAATTTTGTTGGATAACATGTTTTGTTCAATAGTATAAAAATCCACATCTAAATATGATAAATCACCTGCAGCAATATACATTATTTGTCCTATTTTTATATTTTTGTTTTTTTCTCTTACCATTTTAAGTAATCTATTATCAAATGATTGAATGTAAACATTTTCTATCATATCATTTTCTTCTATAACTTCCAAAGTTTTTTCTACAAGTTCTTCTTTAGAACCATATGATTTTAATTCTACTATCAAATTCATTTTTCCTTTTACTTCTTTTAGAACTTTATCTAGAGTAGGTATTTTTTCACCCTCATATTCATTTGAATATCCAGCACCAATATCTATCTTGGATAAATCTTCATATGTAAGTTGAGACACACTTTCACTAAGACCTGCAAGTCTTCTAAGACTTATATCATGATATAATACTACTTCTTCATCTTTAGTAAGTTGCACATCGATTTCAATAAAGTTTATTTCTTTATTTAGAGCATCTCTTATTGCACTTATTGAGTTTTCAGGAGTACTTACCGTATTAGATCTATGAGCTGCTACTAAGATATCCCTACCAAAATAAATAGTATCTTTATTGAAAAAGTAATTTATGCTAAAAGTAACTATAATTGATATAGTTAGTAAAGCAATTAATATATATCTTCTATTATATATTAATTTGTATAGTTTATTCTCTATTTTCTTAAATTTAATATTTTCATGTGTGATTAAGCTATCTTCTATCTCTTCACTTAAATTTATTCTCCTATAATAATAAAGTCTAGTCAAAAAAATTACATTTGTAGGAACTAATAATGATAAAAATATATATGTAATATAACTTGAGAATGTTATAAATAATTCTTCTAAATAATTGTTATCTATTAAAACATTTAATTTATTTGCAAGAAAAGTAAATAATGAAACAAATAAAAATCCACTAGAAAATATTATTGCATTAAAAAATATAAGTTTTAAAAATATTTTCACTTGACCACTATCAGTTAATTTTAAACTTCTCTTCATAGATGAAAAAGTGTTTTTATTTTCTATTATAATAGAATGAAAAGTAAATATTAATCTTAAAAAAGTATAGATTAAAGATATTAAAACAATTATATATATTGCTAAATCAATTTTAGAATTAATGACTGTTCTCCTAATATAAAGAGGTACATCCAAATCTTTTGCTAAAATATTTGTTATAGGTAATTCTATAAAAGGTATTAATAAAATAAGTAAAATTGTAATAGGCAATACTCCAAGGCTCAGCATCCTAGGTATCTTTTTTAAGGTAGTAATAAATGAATTCAAAATAGAAATATCTTTATTAAAATATTTTTTTTGAGATATTACTATCAATACTCCATATTCAATAAATATAAATACAATAAATAAAGTAGCTATAAATATAAGGCCAATTATGCCTTCATAAGAAATTGCTGTTTTAAAAACATCTCCATTTATTAATGATCTAGATCCTATCTTAATTAATAATCTTCCTACTATAAAAGAAATAATTGGTACAAACAAAAATGATGTTATTATTGTATGTATTATTTCAAATAATACATACTTTTTATATAGAGTTTTAAAATCTTTAAAACTATTTCTAAACATTCTGATCATAAGCATCCCCACTTACATTTATATTGTGTTAATTTAATTATACCCCTTTTTATGATTTTTGAAGCCAATATATTATATTCAATTTAAAATTAATATTGTACCTTTAAATGAAAAAGCAATTAGAAATTAATTAATTTCTAATTGCTTTTCTTAGTTTTATTCTTGTACTTTGTTTTCTCCTGTTATTTCAGTTTCTTCTTCTTCTGAGAAAGATTTTTGATATTCTTCATTAGCAAAATATAAATTACCATCTATTTTCGCATCTGATAATATGAATCCATCAGCTTCCACATAAATATCACCTTTAAAAGTACCACCTTGTAATTTCGTATTAGGACTCTTTATAGTCATTTTTGGAGCTGTTATGGTATATCTATCTATAATGTTACGATCTTCATCTTGAGTATAAGGTGCTAATTTCCTATATAAATCTTCATTAGAATCTCCCTTATCATGAAATTCTCCCTCAACAACTAAATCTTCATCAAAAGTTAAATCATTTAATGTAGCTATTATCCATGTACCATCAGAGCTAATAGCTTCTTTAAATGCCCCTTCTTCATCTACTATAGAAGGTGTAGTAGTAACATCTGCATCCTCATCTGATGTTTCTTCGTCTGTTGTATCTTCATCTTCCATAGGTGTTTCGTTTTCTTGTGGTTCATCTGTTGTGTCATTATCATCAGGTGAACAACCTGCTAAAAGTGCAACAGCTAATACTAATGATATTAATAATGCTTTAATCTTCACTGTATCTTCCTCCTCTATATTTTAAACTCATTAAATATATTACCCCATATTATAAAATTTAAAACAACTATTTCACTATATTTTATAAGCTTGTAAATATCTTATATTAATAGTACAATCTATTAAAAGGAGGATAGCTATGAATAAAAACACATTGCAAAATTTAATTAATGATAAAAAATTTACTCTTATAAAAGATAAAATTAATAATATGAACATACCCGATATAGCAGAACTTTTAGAAGAATTGGACAGTTCATCTGCTTTACTTATCTTCAGATTATTAAACAAGAAAATCGCTGCCAAAGTTTTTACATATGTTTCTAGAGACAATCAAGAAAGGCTGCTTTTATTATTTAATGAAGATGAACTAAATCAATTGACTGATAAATTATTTTTAGATGAGAAAGTTGATTTATTAGAAGAGATGCCATCAAACGTTGTAAAAAGAATCTTAAAAACTACTGATGAAAGTGAAAGAAAGATAATTAACCAATTTTTAAAATATCCTAAAGATTCAGCTGGATCTTTAATGACTATAGAATTTATAGATTTAAAAAAGGAATTAACTGTCTCTGAATCTTTAGAAAGAATAAAAAATTAGGATATCATAGAGAAACAATCTATACTACTTATGTAATAACTAACACTCGAATATTAGAGGGGATTGTGGAATTAAAAGAATTAGTATTAGAAAATGACAATAAAAACATTGAGAATATAATGAACAAAAATGTTATATATGTAAATACTCACGATGATCAGGAATATGTTGCATCTATATTTAGAAAGTATGATTTGTTGTCAATACCAGTAGTGGATAATGAAAAAAGATTAGTAGGGATAATAACTGTAGATGATATAATGGATGTTATAGAACTGGAAAATACTGAAGATATTCATAAAATGGCAGCTATAGAACCTTCGCACACAAATTACCTAAATGAAAGTATATTTGATTTAGCAAAGAGAAGAATAGTTTGGCTTTTAGTACTGATGATATCTGCTACATTTACAGGAATTATTTTAAGTAATTATGAAGACACTCTTGAGTCAGTAGTAGCACTTACATTTTTTATACCGATGTTGATGGATACTGGTGGTAATGCGGGATCTCAAGCATCTACATTGATTATAAGAAGTATTACACTTGGTGAAATAGAGTTTAAAGATATCTTTAAGGTTATATCAAAGGAATTTGGCGTAAGTTTTATTGTAGGAATAATACTTGCGGTATTAAACTTTTTAAGAATACATTTTATTCAAGGATATTCAGTGAAAATTTCATTAACAGTTACAACAACTCTCTTACTTACAATAATGCTTGCAAAAATAGTTGGAGGAATACTTCCACTTTTAGCTAAAAAAGCTAAATTAGATCCAGCTCTTATGGCAAGTCCACTAGTAACTACAATTGTTGATACTTTTTCTCTTATAGTTTATTTTAGAATTGCAACTTTAATATTGAAATTATAAAATACTAGGCTTAGCCTAGTATTTTATAATTCGCTAGTAAATGTATCTCCACCTTCAAGGGTTCCAAGCTTATATCCCTTATAAAACCAATCTCTCCTTTGTTTACTTGTTCCATGGGTGAAACTATCAGGTACTACATATCCTCTAGACTTTTTTTGTAAAGTATCATCGCCTATTGCATTTGCAGCATTTAGTGCTTCATCTATATCTCCTTCATCTAAATATCCCTTCTCTTTTACATGATGGGCCCAGACTCCAGCTAAATAATCTGCTTGTAATTCTAATTTTACTGATAGTTTATTGAATTCTGTTTCTGATAATTGACTTCTTGCTTCTGCTACTTGATCTGATATTCCAAGTAATTTTTGTACATGATGTCCTACTTCATGTGCTATGACATAAGCCATGGCAAAATCACCTTTTGCCCCAAATTTATTTTGAAGCTCATTATAAAAACTAAGATCTATATACACTTTTTTATCCCCCGGACAATAAAATGGACCCACTGCAGCACTTGTAAGACCACATGCTGAGTTAACTCTATCTGTAAAAAGAACTAATTTAGGATTTTCATAATCTAAATTATTTTTTTCAAATACATCAGCCCATATTTCTTCAGTATCTGCAAGAACCACAGATACAAAATCAGCAAGTTCTTCTTCCTCAGCAGTTCTTTCATATGTTCCATTATCTGTATCACTTATTGGAAGATTATCAACAAGTCCTCCTACATCAAAACCAAATAAAGCAAGAGCAATTACTATAATAGTTCCTATACCCCCACCGACTATACCTTTTGCTCCCATTCCTCTTCTATCTTCTACATTGCTACTTTTACGTCTATTTTTCCATTTCATAGAAATATCCTCCTGAGTATATTTTAATATATTATACCCAAAAGGATAGGATCTTAATTACTCTACAAATAAACTTTTTATTTGTTGATTTAATACATCAATCATACCTAAATCACTCATTTTAGCTTTTGGTATAACTATAAGAGCAAGTGTTGCTATTCTAAGAAGTGGGTTTTTTATATCTATTAATCCAAGTCCTCTTAGAGCTTCTTTCATTTTTTCTGCTTCTTGTGCTAATTCCTTACATGGTTTTTTAGAAAGAAGTCCTGCTATAGGTAATTCTAAATGTTCTATAAATTTACCATCTTTAGCACAACTTATACCGCCACCAGTTTCAATTAAATCTTTTGCTACTATAAAAGCATTTTTAGGATCATCATAAGTAATAGTTAAATTGTGAGAATCATGTGAAATAGTAGATGCAATAGCACCTTTATTTGTTCCAAAATCTCTAACTACTCCATATCCTTTTGTTTCAAAACCTTTATGTCTATTTATAATTATTACATATTTCAAATCAGAATCATGAGATATATCTAGATATCCATCTTTTACTGGAAGTTCTTCAACCACAAAATCTGTAGAAGCAGATTTGAGCGATTCGTATTTTATTATATTAGTCTTTATCATACCATTTTTTATAGGAGCTTTTATTTTAAAATCATCTTCACATATATCATTAATATATACGGTGTTTATATTTTCTATATCAAATTTCTTTTTTTCTATATCTTTTTTCAGTTTACCATTTTCAGCTACTAATTCACCTTTAAAAAATACAGCTTCTGGTTTTATAGTCTCTAATGAATCTACTATCAACATATCAGCTACATATCCAGGTGCTATTGCTCCTAGATTTCTAATATTTATTTCTCTTGCTATATTTAAAGTAGCACTTCTTATGGCATCAATAGAATTAATTCCTGCTTTTATAGCAGATACAACTACTTCATTCATATGTCCATTTTCTAAAATGTCTGCAGCTTCTTTATCATCAGTACAAAGCGTCAAATAATCTAAATATCTAAAATCTTTTACACCATTAACTATATCTTCTACATTTTTAGATATAGAACTATCTCTTGCATCTACATACATTCCTACTCTCATCTTATCTCTTGCTTCCCTGGATGATCTACTTTCATGATCAGTTGTAGGACCTGCACACATATATGCAGATAAATCCCTACCACTTAAATAGGGAGCATGACCTTGTATAAATAGATCTTTTTCTTCAAATAAGTTTAGAATATCTACCATTCTTTTATCATTATTTATTACACCTAAAAAATCCATTACTTCCCCTAATCCTATAACTCTCTCTAATTTTAATAGTTCTTCTATATCTTCTTTTTTAAATTCAGCACCTGTATTTTCTTTTCCTGGTACTGATGGAACACATGATGGCGCAAGCACAAATTGCCTCATAGGTAAATCTTTGCTGTTATCTACCATATATTTTACACCTTCAATACCACATACATTTGCTATTTCATGAGGATCTGTTACTACTGTAGTAGTACCATGAGGTATCACAGCTTCTGCAAAATTTGTAGGAGTCATCATTGTACTTTCAATATGAATATGGGCATCAATTAATCCAGGAATTAAATATTTTCCTTTAGCATCATAATATTTTTTAGCTTTTATTCTATCTTCTACTATCTTTCTATCAATATTTTCTCTTATATGCGATATAAATCCATCATATATGCCTACATCACCTTTATAAATTTCACCAGTAAATAAATTTAGAATATTTGCATTTTCTATAGCCAAATCACATTCTTTTTTTCCTAAAGCTGATTCTATTAAACCCTTTTTATCACTAGGCATAATCTTCATTTTTCACATCTCCTTATAAAAAATTAGTATAGTATATTTAAATTATCTTATTATACCATACTAATATTATTATTCATATTTACATTATTACAAAGTAATAGATTAATGGAATACATAATATATATATTCCCCAGTGTACATCTTTAAACCTAAAAGTTACTAATTTTACAAAAGCATAAGATATGATACCTATACTTATACCATTTGATATGCTTGAAGTATATGCAGTAAATATTATTGTAGCAAATGCTGGAAACGCCTCTGTAAAATCTTCAAAATCTATATCCTTTATTCCTGATAACATTAAAAGTCCTATAATAATAAGTGCTGGTGCAGTAGCTTCAGATGGTATCATTCCTGCTATAGGTGTTAGAAATATTGTAAGTAAAAAACATATTCCAGTAGATACACTTGTAAGACCAGTACGCCCACCCTCTTCAACTCCAGCAGCAGATTCTATATATGTTGTAACTACTGTAGAACCAAACAAAGCTCCTGTAACTGTAGCTATCGCATCCACTAAAAAAGGCTTATTTATCCCTGGAAGATTGCCATCTTCATCTAAAAGGTCAGCTTTAGCTGACACTCCTAGAAGAGTTCCAAGTGTTGAGAAAAAATCTCCTACAAAAAAAGTAAACATAAGTGGTATAAAACTCCATTTTAAAGCACCTAATATATCTAGTTTAAAAAATATAGGTTCTATTGAAGGTGGTAAAGTAATTAAACTATTTGGTACATTTGTTATACCCATAGGTATTCCAATAAGTGTTGTAGCAACTATTGCAATTAATATAGCACCTTTTATTTTATTTGCCATAAGAATAACTATAATTCCAAGACCTACTAAAGCTAAAATCGCACCCTTATCTCCTAAATCACCCATTTTTATTGATCCACTAGAAACATCCATAAAATGAGCACTATTAAAACCGATTAATACAATAAAAAACCCAACTGCAGCTCCTATTGCAAGTTTTATATTTTTAGGTATTAATTTAACTATAACCTCTCGAAGTCCTAAAGCTGTAAGTAACAAAAATAATATTCCTGATATAAATACCATTCCAATTCCTACTTGCCATGTTACCATTCCACCTGCAACAAGTGTAAATGCAAAAAACGCATTACTTCCCATGGCTGGAGCCATAGCAAAAGGTAAATTTGTAAAAAGTCCCATAAATAAAGTAAATACTCCGGATAAAAGTGCTGTAACCACTGTAACAGCGCCTACATCCATACCCGCCGCTTGCATGAAACTAGGTTGAACTATAAGAATATATGCCATAGTCATAAAAGTAGCTATTCCAGCCGTAATTTCAGTTTTAACATTTGTGTTTCTTTCTCTTAATTTAAATATATTTTCTAACATTTAAAAACCCCCTTAGATGTTTTGTTCTTTTCTTATTGTAATATTGATTTTGATAAAAGTCAACATTTTTCTTATATTTAATATAATAGTTCGCTTTTTTATCTTGTATTAGCTATTTTGGTAATAAATACAAAAAAACATTCGTATTTTCAAAATACGAATGTTTTTCTTAATTTAAAGCTTTATCTAATCTCTTAAGACCCTCTTCTAATACTTGCCTTGAGCAAGCAAAATTAAATCTTATAAAACCTTTCCCACCTTCTCCAAACCAATCACCAAAATTAGGTGCTATCTTAGCTTCATTTATTATGATTTTTTCTAGTTCTTTTTCATCATCTTCATATTCCCTTAAATCTATCCAAGCTAAATACGTCGCTTGTGATTTTATCAAGTTTGCTTTAGGTAAATTTTCAGATAAAAATTCTTCAATAAATTTAAAATTTGATTCTATATAATCCATTATTTGATCTAACCATTCTGAACCATCCCTATATGCTGCTTCAACTGCAACTATACTTAATGGATTTTGAGATCCTACTTTGTTTATTTCTAATACATTTTCAAATTTTTCCCTATATTTTTTATTTGGAATTATAATATTTGCAGCTTCCAAACCTGCTAAATTAAAGGTTTTACTAGTAGATGTGCAAATTATAGAATTATTAGCAAATTCTTTATTTATAGATGAAAAAATACTATGTTTATGATTTTTATAGACAAAGTCATTGTGAATTTCATCAGATATAACTAAAACATTATATTTTAAACATATCTTGCCTATTTTTTCAAGCTCTTCTTTACTCCATACTCTTCCTATTGGATTATGAGGAGAACATAATATAAATATTTTCACATTATCATCTTTAATTTTGCTTTCAAAATCATTAAAATCAATATTATATCTTTCTCCATCAAAGTTAAGTGGTGAATTTAGAACTCTTCTATTATTATCTTTTATGATTTCTTCAAACTTAGGATATACAGGAGTTTGTATTAATATATTATCATCTTCATCACTAAATGCCTGTAAAGCATATGCTATAGCTGAAACTACACCTGGAGTGTATACAATCCATTCTTTTTTAATTTCATAATCAAATTGATTTTTCATCCAAGATTTTATGGAATCATAATATGATTCTTTTCTTATGCTATAACCATATATAGGATGTTTTGCTCTTTCTATAATAGCATCTTCTATAGGCTTTGCTACTCTAAAGTCCATATCAGCTACCCAAAAAGGCAATAAATCACTTCTACCAAATCTATCTTTTAATATTTGGGGATCCCATTTTCTTGACATTGTATTCTTCCTATTAATCACTAAATCAAAATTATACTTCATTTTATCAATCCTTTCACTATAATCTTCTAAGGGCATCAATTGGGTTAAGTTTACTAGCTTTTCTTGCCGGAGCATATCCAAATACTATTCCTACTACAGACGAAAAACCTATTGCTATGAATAGGGTCATAGGAGAAACTGAAAATGGATAACCTATAACTGTAGCTGCAATATATGCTATTAAAAGACCCAATACAAGGCCAAATAAACCACCAAACAATGATAAAAATATTGATTCTAATATAAATTGTAATTGTATTCTATTAGGTTCTGCTCCCAATGCTTTTCTAAGTCCTATTTCAGATGTTCTTTCAGTTACAGAAACTAACATCATATTCATTATACCAATACCTCCTACTACAAGAGAAATTGAAGCAATTCCTGCAAGTAAAAGTGTCATAAGTCCTGTGATGTCACCTATAGCATCTATTATATCTTCAAAATTAAATATAAAAAAAGCATTTTCTTTATAATTAAATGCTCTATTTAAAACTACCTTTATATCTTCTATGATTTGATCTGAGTTATTACTATTTGTCATATATACATCAACTTCACTTATATTCCTATTGTTAAGTATAGTCATAGCAGTAGTATATGGTATAAATATGGAATTATTATTTGAAGAAAATTCAAACTCACTACCTGGCTTTAAAGTACCTATTATTTTAAAGCTTATACCATTTATTTTTATATTTTTTCCTATAGGATTCTCATCTAAAAATATATCTTTATTAATCTCACTT